>JBGTCQ010000057.1:0-15877 GCA_041748755.1 Chroococcidiopsidaceae cyanobacterium
TAAAAGGTGCATTCATTATTGACTTAGAGCCGCGCTCGGATAAACGAGGTTTCTTTGCTCGGACTTTCTGTGCTACGGAATTTGTGGCTCACAATTTGCTGCCAACTGTTGCCCAATGCAACCTATCTTTCAACTACAAAAAGGGCACACTCCGGGGCATGCACTATCAAATTGCTCCAGCAACCGAAACCAAGCTGGTGCGCTGTACTCAAGGTGCTATCTATGACGTGATTATCGATATGCGCCCAAATTCTCCTACATATCTATCACACATTGGCGTGGAACTAACGGATGTAAACCGTCGAGCGCTGTATGTCCCAGAGATGTTTGCCCATGGCTACCAAGCTCTTACGGATGAGGCTGAAGTCGTATATCAGGTAGGTTCGGCTTACACTCCAGGCTATGAGCGTGGTCTGCGCTATGACGACCCAGCCTTTGATATTGAGTGGCCTTTAAGCGTGAGTGAAATCTCTGAAAAAGATGCGACTTGGCCGTTGTTGTTTGAATCTGTATCGGTCGGAGTTTAGCCGGGATGATGACCTCACTGGGCACTGCAAATTAGGAAGTAATGCCCTTGTGGGTTATAGGTTGGTGAGATTTGATGGGAGCAGGCTTAGGTCTATCTAAGCCTGTTCAAGAGCGTGAGCAAATTTTTAATTTCTGTACCAGGCTGGTACCAGTTCAAAAAGTCAGTTACAGGTTGATACTATCACATTCGTATAGTCTAATCAGCATTTCTCACGTGAAAAGAAGAGAATTGAGGCAACCCTATGTCACTTTTTGAAACCTTGTTTTTTAGTGGCTCCTCTTCTACTGTATCCCGACTAGCCACTTTATGTCGCACTTCTTTTCTACTAAGCAGATTCATGACTAAAAACCATAATTATACAAACCTTAACTGCGGAAAAGACTACACACTTGAGTTCACCAATGACGATCTAACGGGAGACCTGATCGGGCAAGGAAATATAAAAGCATTAGATTACGTAACCACTTCTCCTAACAAATATCAAGTAGTTGCGGTTGAATACTATTCACAGCCATCCGGCATGTGGAGAGCTAAGGTTTCTCTGATTCCATAAATTAAAGTTGCATAGTTGTGTTGCTTAGGCAATGCTCAAATCGGTCTATCATTCTAATCTGCAACTCGGCACTCATGTTTTTATTGGCGATCGCGTTGTGATTCAGGATAGAAATTGCAGCTTAGTAGAGTTTAGCTGAGCGCGTTCACCTCTATACAGGATGTAACAGATGGCGCGATCGCTCTTAGATTGCCTGTCCGTTCAGTAAAACAACTACTGCTCAGCAGGGGAGCGTCAATTGTTTAATGCTCCCCTGCTGGTTAAGTATCTAATCTCACAGGATAAACACGCAGGTTCTTAAGTAAATTGCAACTTTTTTCCTTTACAACGTTTTCAATCTCTATATAATTTTCTGGGTAGAAATTAAGTATGTCTTGCCTAAATCTGCTCCAATTTTTGAGTCCTGAAGCTAGTGCCAAATCTTTTTATCAGCAGCATTTAACTAAGCTTCTACGCCGTCTAGGCTCGGTTCTTTGCCTGATTCTAATAGATAGTACTGGCATGGCTGGAGCGGCTTTTGTAGCAGCCGCATTTCTAGACCACATCCAGATGTGGCATGAGTTGTTGGTTTCGTTATTACCAGTTGCTATTGTCTTCTTGCTGCTGGTGATGAGTAGACTGCATCTCTATAATCAACTTCCTTACAGGCAGCGCTACGATTTAGTAGGCTTAGGATTCAGCATTCCCTGGCTAGCATCTTTGTTGGCAAGTTATTACTACGAACCCTTGGCTGGTATGGATTCGCTCCTATTGCTAGGGTGGAGCATTGGTTTACCTCTAGTTTTAGTTGGACGTTGGAGCTATGATGCCTTTACTTATAGCTTGCGACGTTACACGTGGACGGGTGCTGCTACCTTGTTTGTGGGAGATGCGGAAGCCGAAGCTCAGCTAGAAAAAGGATTCGCAAGCGTCCTTCTAGAGTGGCAGATAATTGGACGCATCTCACCAGGTAGCCTTTGCGCTCCAGGCGCACTCGGAACCATTGAAGATTTACCGCTGTTCTTGGAGAAGTATGCAGTGCGCTGCATTATCCTAGCTGCTTCCGCACTCACTTCTCAACTTTTCCAAACTGTAGTGCAACACTGTGATTATGCAGACGTGAAGTTGCTAGTTCTCCAGCCACCTTTAGCCGCGCATAAACGCCTAAATGTATTATGGGATAAAGCCTCCGTCTTGGAAGTCCAAGAGTCATGGACCTATACAAGTCAATTTATCGGCAAACGAATTATTGACTTTTTAGGTGCTGGGTTAGGGATACTTCTCCTTAGTCCTTTACTGCTTGGAATTGCTCTGCTTATCCGCATGGATTCAGAAGGACCTGTCTTTTTTCGCCAGCAGAGGCTAGGACGTGGCGGGAAACCTTTCTTGATGTGGAAATTCCGCACTATGGAAGTGAATGCAGAGGAGCGTCTCAAGGAGCTAGAGCATTTAAACGAGTCAGATGGAGGGGTACTCTTCAAGATGAAGGAAGACCCACGAGTGACGCGCTTGGGCAAACTTCTGCGACGCACTAGTTTAGATGAGTTGCCACAACTATTCAACGTGCTGCAAGGTCACATCAGCTTGGTAGGTCCGCGTCCCCTTCAGTTACGCGATTGTGCCTTGGCGTTAAAAAAAGTCAATCGTAATACCTTGGCTAGACGTTTGACATTGATGCCAGGTGTGACTGGTTTGTGGCAGGTAAGTGGTCGCAGTGATGTAGCCTTTGATGACATGCTGCACTTAGATATCCACTACATCGAAAACTGGTCTTTATGGCTCGACTTACGTATCCTTTGGCAGACTGTCCTTATTGTCGCTACGGGTAAAGGTGCTTACTAACTCAGTTATTATTCATTAGTCATTAGCACTGAGGACTAACTCATTTTTGCAAATGTTGCTGAACTGCTAAAACTAGCTGTTCTGTCCAATAGTGGGCAAGGTCGGAACTGGCGGCTTCCACCATAACTCGGATAACTGGTTCGGTGCCAGAAGCACGGACTAGAATTCGTCCTTGCTCGCCCATTGCTGCTTCGCCTAACGCGATCGCTTGTTGGACGGCATCACATTGTTGCCAACCCAAACGGCGATCGCAATCTTCAACTCGCACATTCCGCAACAATTGGGGGTAAGTAGTAAAGCTTTGATCCACCAGCTCAGATAAACGCCCACCAGATCGTTGTACCAAAACTGCTAGGTGTAAAGCTGTCAACAGACCATCACCTGTCACACTATAATGACGGCAGAGGACATGCCCTGATTGTTCGCCACCCAGCATTCCCCCAGTGCGGAGCATTTCTGCTTGCACATACTGATCGCCTACAGCAGTCCGAATCAGCTTACCACCAAGTTTTGCCCAAGCCCGCTCAAAGCCAAGGTTAGCCATTACAGTAGATACAATTAAGTTTCCCGGCAGCTGTTGCGCTGTTTGCAGAGTTTGGCCCCAAAGGTAGAGCATGTAATCGCCATCAACAGTTCTACCTTGGTCATCGACAGCAAGAACGCGATCGGCATCTCCATCAAAGGCAAATCCTAAGTCAGCCGAGTGCTGCTTTACGGCAGTCTGTAAAGAGGCAAGGTGGGTTGAACCACAGTCGACATTAATGCGATCGCCATCTGCTTGATCGTGTAAGCAGATCACCTCTGCCCCCATTTCCCTAAATACTGCTGGTGCCAAGCCAACGGCTGCCCCCCAAGCTAAATCAAGCACTATTCGCATTCCCTCAAGACTACTTTGATGTAACGGTCTTTTCAGTGAATCGACGTAATCCCCTACTGACTCTGGCCTAAAGTAGTGCCGTCCCCAAACACTTTGGGGTAGAGATGTGACTTTGCCGCGCACCCCAGCTTCAATTTCTGACTGCCATAGCTGAGGTAACTTAGCCCCATCCGGCCCAAAAACTTTAATTCCATTATCTTCTGGTGGATTGTGGCTAGCAGAAATCATTACTCCGCCCACCGCCTTACTAATACTTGTGAGGTAGGCAACGCAAGGAGTAGGACATAACCCCAAATACCAAACTTCTAACCCAGCTGCTGTAAGCCCTGAAGAGACAGCCATTGCCAACATATCGCTGGAGTTTCTAGAGTCCTGTCCCACAATTATTGGTCCTAGTGTGCCAGATTTTGTCTGTAACACGTTACCTGCCCAGAAGCCCACTTGCAACGCCAAAGGTGCATTCAATAACTCTCCCACTCGACCGCGAATGCCATCCGTTCCAAACAAAGGCGTTGCTGGGAGCAAGTGCGGCACACCATTTCCCGCTAACGCACCTGCATTATCAGAAATCGCCAATTCAGAAGCTGCTTTGCTTAAGGATCGTGTAGAAGTCGATGTTTGAATTCCAACAGGGGACGTTACCATAATTTCCTTACTCCACACAACACACTCACGCTTGGAGGATAACAGCTACACAAAAGTCACGCAACACTGAGCATCATATCGTCTCTGGTTGAATAACTTATCGAAAGCTAAGCTAAACTCCAACTTCTGCCAGCAATGGTTGCATAGTTTCCCAAGTAAGTCCTTGCTGGATATAACGAGGTGATTGGGGATTATAAGGGCTGGCTACTCGGTCAATTGTGATAATTTTTGCCTGATCGCTCAAGACTGGTACCTCTGGATCAAAAGCCGTTGGGCGCATCAAGGAACTAGAAAAGCCTTTAAAGATGGCAATTTGATCTGAATGGTCAGCAATTTCTATCATCACAAGTAGAACTTCGTGCGATCGCTTTGCTGTGTATTGTTCCAAACGTTTGCTAATTGAGTTCATCTATTTACTGTTGGATTGCAGAACGTCCCTGCTTACCCAGCTTGACGAAAACAAAATAGACCAAGCAACTTAGATAAATTATCAAAGCAACAATGCCGATAAAGCCTAGAGCCTGGGGAGTGCTATTGGGATGGAAATACTCTTTAAAGAGTAAGGGTGGTTCTAAGAAAACGCGACAAAAAGAACTAGCGATCGCATTTTTAGACACAGCACACTGCAAACTCGGTATCTGAGCTACAGCGCCTAACAAACTGTATATGCTAATCGCCCAACGCCATGAGTTAAAACTGAATTTCAAAGTCCTCTGCGGTTGATCTTCAATTTCTTCATTGAGATCCACCCAAAACCACAACGAGATTGGAATCAGAATCCGAGCTATTAGCTCTGCAATAAACCCTATTGGCAATGCGGCAATCAATAAATAAAGCCCAATCATCAGCAGACTCGATACTCGCCAGTAAATTGTTAACAGTCGTTGCATCGCTTCTGCTTTTTGAACAAATGCCCAAATAAGCAGAATCAAGGGAATAAACACCGTAAATAATACTGCGAGTCGGTAGTCCATCCAGACCAGCGGGCGAAACCAAAGTTCGTTTTGCATAGATTGTCTATGGACAGAATTACACAAGACTAATATATTACATAGCTATTACCGAACTTTCTGGCTCAGTCTCGTCAATACGGAACCAGAGCCTCCAGCGCTGGCGATTTAGCTTGTGCCTTGCTAAAGGAACAAGCAACAAAGAAGACCTAAGAAGGTATCCTGGTTGCTTGCTAATTCAGTGAAGCATCCGAATCCCCACCGATTTACTCTCTATTCCTCGTACAAGCGACACTCAGCAGCATCAGGATTGTCGTCACAATACTGTTCCAAGGAATTCTTCGGTTTGACTTGACGCTTGTGGGATGCTTCTGCTTGCAGTTCTTCTACAGCATCCCAAGCTGCTGCGCAATCACCTGATGTCGCACCTTTAATATCACAGACAGCACGGGCCTGCTCTCTCTCTTGTTCAATTTGTTCTTGGATGTTGCTCATAGGTTATGTTATTTCAGCCTTCTTTCTTTAGTATAGGAATTAAAGGGTCAAAGTTTTGTTTTTACTGTTCTCCTGCCAATACAGTAACGCTTTTTGCTAACCTTCTTGTTGACGTTATTAGATTAAAGCTAACATCAATTGCAATTTGATTGAACCCAGTTAACAGATATGTTAAGTGAGGATAAACTATACTACTTTTTAGTCATCCAAGCAACTGCGGTGTGATTCCTATTACTGTTCATATTTCAAGATTCAAGAAATCATCGCCCAAAAGAGAGAACTTCCAACCAGGTAAGTTAAAAAAGCAGGAGAACTCGATCTTCTCCTCTGAGAATTAGCGGCGGCAGCTCTTAAAAAGTGATGTTTGGTAGAAGTCGCGTCTGCTAAGCTTTGTTAATTTACTGCCGCTTGATTTACCTTGCAGGAGAACTGCACGATCAACTTAAGTAAAATGCTTTTAGATACAGACAGCGACAATAGAAAAAACTTAACTATCCAAGGGAAGAGATGGTAGAACTTGTGGCACAAATGCAGTGGTCAAACGCCCTGTCAACCCGTCCTTCTTTAGAGGCAGCTGTTGCAGATGTAGTAGAACGCGCTGCATCATTATTACAGAAACCAGCAGATTTGGGGTTAGTATTTGTTTCCTCTGCTTTTACAAGTGAGTATTCCCGGTTACTACCCTTGCTTCAAGAACGGCTGTCGGAGACAACAGTGCTAATTGGCTGTGGTGGTGGTGGGATTATCGGTATGAGCCAGCAAGGACAGATGCAAGAACTTGAAGGCTCTCCAGCCTTGAGTCTTACTCTGGCACATCTCCCTAATGTCAAAGTTAAAGCTTTTCACGTTATGGCAGAAGAATTGCCGGATTTGGATAGTCCACCTGACACCTGGGTTGATTTAATTGGTGTATCACCAGCTGACCAACCGCAATTTATTTTACTGTCCGATCCCTTTTCACCTGGAATCAATGACCTGCTCCAAGGGCTGGATTATGCTTATCCGGGTTCAGTAACGGTAGGGGGACAGGCTAGTGGTAGCCCGATGCCTGGTCGGACTGGCTTATTATGTAATAACCGACTCTACCGCTCAGGTACAGTTGGTGTGGCAATGAGCGGAAATATCGTCTTAGAGACAATTGTGGCGCAAGGATGCCGACCAATTGGCAAGCCTTACGTGGTAACTAAAGGAGAGCGGAATATTTTGCTGGAACTCGATGAGCAACCGCCCCTAGAAGTGTTACGGGATTTAATTGAAAGTCTCAGTGATTCAGAGCGGCATCTGGCAGAAAATTCCTTGTTCATCGGTGTAGCGCGAGATGAATTTAAGCAGTATTTGGAGCAGGGAGACTTTTTAATCCGCAATCTACTGGGGGTAGATCCTAAGGTAGGGGCGATCGCTATTGGCGATCGCGTCCGTCCTGGTCAGCGGATTCAGTTTCACCTGCGAGATGCCCAAACATCCGCTGAAGACTTGGAATGGCTGCTCCGACGTCATCAGAAGCAAACTCAGGAGCATCCAACTGCTGCTGGGGCGTTGATGTTCTCTTGTTTAGGGCGAGGAGAAGGGCTGTATGGACAACCAAATTTTGATTCCGAATTATTTAGCCGCTACCTCAGCGATATTCCCTTAGGGGGATTCTTCTGTGGCGGTGAAATTGGACCTGTGGGTGGTAGCACTTTTTTACATGGCTATACGTCAGTGTTTGGGATTTGCCGTCAGGCTTGAAGAGAGCAGGGGGAGCAGGGGAAGCTGGGGAAGTATTATTTATTTCTGCCGCCTATCTCTTGAGAGTAGCAGCGTTGTGTTGTTGTCAATGAGTGCAGGCTTGCCATCAGCAGTAATCGCCCCATATTTTTCAAAATGCCGACGCGCGCGGTGGGGAAACTGGGGAAAGTCGAACAAAGTATCACCATTGGCAATATCAGCCCAAAAGTCACGCAAACTGGGAGCAAGTTTTTCTGCTTCGTTTTGGGTCAGGCTTAAGGGTGGCTGAGTTAGAAGCTTGAGCATAAAAGGAAGACTGCGATCGCCCATCCACTGGCGTGATGTCTGTTGGAGGGTTGGCCAGTTGGGTGCTGATTCCACGCGATGAGACTCAATTTGCAACCAACTCCTACCGTGCTGATCCTGATGGAACTCCAAGACGCGGTAGGGATGAGGATAACTGACTAAAGAACCAGTGGTGATATCGTAAATGCCCTCAGAATGGGCAATATCCTGAACGTGTAAATGCCCTGTAAATACTAGCTGTACTCCAAAGTCCCGCAGCATCTGCAACAGATCCGGTGCATTCTCCAACATATACCGACGACCTAACTCGTGGCGCGATTGATTGGGTAAATGTTCCACAACATTGTGATGCACCATAACTAAAACCAACTCATCTGTCGCCGCTAGAACTTCCTTCAGCCAGCTCAACTGGGTATTATCCAAACAACCTACTTGCCCTTGATGATCAAAAGAGTTAGAATTCAGCCCGATGAGCCGCACTCCAGGCAGCACTTCACAGCTATAGTAAAGTTGCTCTGGGTCGTCATAGCCAAACTTGCGGTAGTAGTGCGGGAAATCTGCTAAACCAATAGAGTGCCCATCAGGCAGAAGGTTTGGAATATCATGATTACCAGGAATAACGTAAGCTGGGAAAGGTAGCTGTGATAAGCGCTCTTGTAACCAGGCATGATTATCTGGTTCCCCGTGCTGGGTTAAGTCTCCTGGTAGTAAGAGAAAATCAAGTTCAAGTTGTGCTAAGTGCTCTAGGACAATTTCCAGCGCTGGGATACTGACTTCCACTAAATGAAACCGAGTGGGATGATCTCCAATTGTGTGGGGAAGCGCAATGTGTAAATCGCTCACCACAGCAAAGCGAAAATTCAGACTCATGACACTAATAAAAGCAATAAATTCGGATATTCAATCACACTGAACCCCAATGTAGTATAACCTTGGGTTTGGAAGCGCTACACTAACTTAACAGCCAATTAAGGTATTGATAGCTAATTCCTCAAAAAGAGAGATCATCTTGGTAGTCCGAGTTCGTAACCACGTTAACCCACTCAGTAATAAGTATCAAACACCAGCAAGTCCACTTGCCTGGGATAAAATTTATGCTGCGCCGCCTCAACCCCTGCATCTAGATATTGGCTGCGGCAAAGGGCGGTTTTTATTGAGCATGGCGACTCTGGAACCCAGCTGGAATTATCTGGGGTTAGAAATTCGAGAACCCTTGGTGCAGGATGCAAATACTTGGCGAGATGAGTTGGGACTGACAAATCTCCACTACCTGTTTTGCAATGTAAATAACTCGTTAAAACTCCTCGGTTCTCTCCTACCTGGGACGTTGCAGCGTGTAACAATTCAATTTCCCGATCCCTGGTTCAAAAATCGGCACTCTAAACGGCGGTTGGTGCAACCGGATTTAGTTACAGAATTGGCAAGTTACCTGAGCGTTGGCGGCGTTGTATTTCTCCAGTCAGATATCGAGGCACTGGCGGTGGAAATGTGCGATCGCTTTGATGCTAATCCAGCCTTTCAAAAACAGGGTACACAAGCTTGGCTGGCAGAAAACCCGCTACCAATTCCTACGGAACGGGAAAAATCCACGCTATTACGGGGAGAACCTGTATATCGCGCTTTATTTGAGCGGTGTTAGAAACCGCAGATAAACGTAGAGGTATGATTGATACGTAACATTTTGTATAACTTGCTTCAGAATTTTTAACAATATTTCTCAGCAAATCGGTCTACCTTGAGTAATAACCGACTAAAATTTCACTGCTAATAGATGTGGTAAAACTTTAGTTCTATAGCCGTATATACAGGTTTGGCCAGCCTGTTGACAGAAAAAGGTAATCCCAATGCAGCAGGAATTTAAAGTGCGCTTGGGAATCCTACACCTACCCACAAGGAAAAGTGTTGGGATGCAATCCTTGATCCAACTCCTGTAAGAGATGTCCTTAGCGGTGTCTTTCTCCTCATACCTAATCTTGTCGAGGATACTGGACATCGCATTTTGCTGGCTTTTGAACTTTTACAGGATTATTACTCCGGTAGTTGACCAAAACTAATTGAGAAATTTAGCATGAGCAGCAATTTAGCAACAAAATTACGTGAAGGCACTAAAAAAGCCCATACAATGGCAGAGAATGTCGGCTTTGTCAAGTGCTTTTTAAAAGGTGTAGTTGAGAAAAACTCTTACCGGAAGCTAGTCGGTAATTTCTACTTCATCTATTCCGCAATGGAAGAAGAGATGGAGCGGCATCGGCAGCATCCTATTCTCTCAAAGATCTACTTCCAGCAGTTAAACCGCCAACGTACCCTGGAACAAGACCTCAACTTCTACTACGGTGCCAATTGGCGAGAGCAAATTGCTCTATCCCCAGCAGGGCAAGCCTATGTACAGCGGATTCGGGAAATATCGAATTCAGAGCCGGAATTGTTGATTGCCCACTCCTACACCCGCTATCTTGGTGATTTATCTGGTGGACAAATTCTCAAGGGCATTGCTCAACGGGCGATGAATCTTTCTGAGGGAGAAGGCATAGCGTTCTACGAATTTAAAGATATTCCCGACGAAAAAGAATTCAAAGCCGAGTATCGAAAAGCCGTAAATGAGTTGCCGATTGATGAAGCTACGGCAGATCGGATTGTGGATGAAGCAAATGCCGCTTTTGGGATGAATATGAAGCTATTCCAGGAATTGGAAGGCAATTTAATCAAAGCGATCGGTCAAATGCTGTTCAATAGCTTAACGCGCCGTCGCACTCGCGGAAACACAGAACTGGCAACCGCTGAGTAAGTCACGCTTCGTTGTCCAGTGGAGATCTGACTCCCCAATAAAATCAGAATTACTTCTAACAATCCTGGATGCTGGGTGATGATATCATTATCAAGTTTCCAGGATTGTCAGCTTGTAGGATTAATTATCAACTGAAATATAAAATTATTTAAAGAATGGCTACAAAAATTCCTGTCACAGTAATTACAGGCTTCTTAGGCAGCGGCAAAACAACGTTAATTCGTCACTTGCTCCAAAATAACCAGGGAAGACGCATTGCCGTTGTGGTAAATGAGTTTGGGGAACTGGGTATTGATGGGGAATTATTGCGCTCTTGTGAATGCCCCGATGAGGCAAGAGGAGATGCGTCTAATATTATTGAGTTAACAAACGGTTGCCTGTGCTGTACAGTTCAAGAAGAATTTTTGCCAACAATGCTTGAGCTACTAAAGCGACGAGACACGCTGGACTGTATTTTAATTGAAACATCGGGGCTGGCATTACCTAAGCCACTAGTTAGGGCGTTTCGCTGGCCTGAAATTCGCTCCAGCGCGACAGTAGATGCTGTAATTACTGTAGTAGATTGTGCAGCGGTGGCAGCTGGGACGTTTGCTAGTAATCCAGAGGCGGTAGATGCCCAACGGCAAGCAGATCCAAATTTAGAACACGAGACACCTTTGCAGGAACTATTTGAAGATCAGCTTGCTTGTGCTGATTTGGTGGTGTTGAATAAAACTGATTTAGTAGATGCTGCGACACAGGCTCAAGTTGTAGAGTTGATTCAACAAGAGCTACCCAGAATTGTCAAAATGGTTGCAAGCGATCGCGGTCAACTTGATGCTGAGATTCTCCTGGGATTTCAAGCAGCAGTAGAAGAAAATTTAGCAACTCGTCCTAGCCATCATGACACTGAAGAAGACCACGATCACGACGACGAAATTTCCTCAACTCACGTAATTTTGAACCGTGCCTTTGATCCAATTGTCCTGCAAAACCAGTTGCAACAGCTGGTACAAGAGCAAGAAATTTATCGGATTAAAGGGTTTGTTGCAGTGCCTAACAAAGCAATGCGCTTGGTGCTGCAAGGTGTGGGAACACGATTTGACCAGTTTTATGATCGCCCTTGGCAACCGGATGAGCTAAAGCAGACACGCTTAGTTTTCATCGGTCGTGACCTGAATTCAACTGAAATTAGATCGCAGTTGGTAGCATTACCCAGCTATAAATGATTTTTGAACCTGCTGCGATCGCCTGGCATAATGGCAGACTGGTTGAACGCGAACAAGCAGCACCCTCAATCGCTAGCCATTCCCTCCATTTAGGCGTTGGTGTTTTTGATGGGATCATGGCTTACTGGAACGGCAATCGCTATTACATTCATCGTCTAGATGCACATTTAGATCGCCTCCGCAATGGTTCTACACAGATGGGATTGGGATTTTCATGGTCTAATGAAGACCTTAAAATAGGGCTGCTATCACTCTTAGATAAAATCCCGACAAATAATTACTACATCAGACCAATAGTTTACCGTTCAGGAGCATATCTAAACTTTAGCGATACGATGCCTATAGATGTCACAATCTTGGCAGTTACTATCGCCCGCGATATCGCTAAACCTCTTACTTGCCATATCTCCACTTTTGAGCGTGTTTCTGGTAGCGCTATTCCAGTTACATGGAAAATATGTGGCACATATGTAAATAGTTACTTAAGCCGTCGCGCAGCAGAGTTAAATGGGTTCAATGATGCTATTCTGCTTGACCAAGAAGGCAGAATTACTGAGGCAACAGCCGCCAATATCTTTTTCCTGCAAAAAGACACAGTTATTACACCTACCCTAACTCCTCATATTTTCCCTGGGATCACCCGCGCTACACTGCTTGATATTGCCCAGGCTTTGGGAATTGAGGTAATTGAACGCGATATTCGCGCCTCAGAATTAGGAAACTTCGACGGAGCTTTCTTAGCTGCCACAATGATGGAGTTGAAGCCACTAGCAAGCATTGATTCCTATCAGTATAACTCGGCGCACCATTTGCTATTTCGTCAGTTTTTGCAGAAATTTCAAGAGATTACGCACCAATGAAGAGGACACGGAGAGGTTGTATCCGTTGTTCATACCCATCCCCTAACTCTGATTTGGTAAAGTCAATAATAACTAAGGCTTATGATTGACTGCCATGAATGTTCCTCCTAGTGCATCTACTCCAGAACCCGCCGACAATGGTAAGCCGACGCTAAGTAATGCTGATTATCGGCTGCTGGATCGGGAAAAACTCACCCCAATGATGCAGCACTATGCCGAAATAAAGGATCAGTACACTCATGCACTGTTGCTGTATCGGGTAGGAGATTTCTATGAAGTGTTTTTTCAAGATGCCTGTACGGTTTCAGAGCAACTGGAACTTGTTTTAACTAGCATAAATGGCGGCAAAGAAATTGGGCGAGTGCCGATGTCGGGAGTTCCCCATCATGCAATAGACCGATATTGCACAATGCTGGTGGAAAAAGGATATGCGATCGCTATCTGCGATCAAGTAGAGGATGCGGCTGTTGCTGCGGCTCAAAATCGTCAGGTACGGCGGGAAGTAACACGAGTTCTGACACCTGGTACATTGCTGGATGACGGGATGCTGAAGGCGCGTCACAATAACTTTTTGGCAGCTGTAGTAATTGCCGGAAATTATTGGGGTTTAGCTTATGCAGATATTTCTACTGGGGAATTTGTTACTACTCAAGCGAGTAATTTAGAGCATCTGACGCAAGAATTAATGCGCTTGCAGCCTTCAGAGGTACTTGTTCCTACTAACGCCCCAGATTTAGGTAGTTTATTGCGACCTGGGGAGACATCGGAGCATTTACCCAGTTGTTTGCCGCCATCATTTTGCTATGCCCTGCGATCGCAGACTCCCTTTACCCAAGCAGAAGCGCGAGACAGACTACTGCAACGGTTTAAAGTGCGATCGCTAGAAGGATTGGGTTGCGAACACCTCCCGCTTGCTGTTCGCGCTGCTGGCGGATTACTACAGTATTTAGAAGAAACGCAGAAAGAAAACCCAGTTGCACTACAATCACTGCGAACATACAGCCTTACTGATTACCTAATTCTTGACCACCAAAGCCGCCGCAATCTAGAAATCGCCCAAACTGTTAGAGATGGAACCTTTCACGGCTCCCTGCTCTGGGCACTTGACAGAACTAGTACAGCGATGGGTGGCCGTGCTTTGCGCCGCTGGTTTTTACAACCGCTCATAGATATCAAAGGTATTCGAGCGCGGCAGGATACTATTCAAGAACTAGTGGAAAACAGTGCGCTGCGCCAAGACTTACGCGCTTTGTTACGGCAAATCTACGATTTAGAACGATTAACTGGTCGTGCTGGTTCTGGCAGTGCTAATGCGCGGGACTTAGTAGCCTTGGCAGATTCACTATTGCGATTACCAGAACTGGCTCAGTTAGTGGAGACAGCGCATTCTCCTTATCTGCGAGCTTTGCAGAAAGTACCGCCAATATTAGAACAACTAGGACACCAACTCCGTGCTCATTTAGTAGAGTCACCTCCACTTTATCTCACTGAAGGCGGCTTGATTCGTGCTGCTGTTAATCCTCAGCTCGATCAAATGCGCGTTGCCGTAGAAGAAGACCAGCAATGGATTGCCAATTTGGAAGTTGATGAAAAAGCTCGGACTGGAATTCCCACATTAAAGGTAGGGTTTAATAAAACCTTTGGTTACTACATCAGCATTTCCCGGACAAAAGCAGACCAAGTTCCAGACAACTACATCCGCAAACAAACCCTGACGAATGAGGAGCGCTACATTACTCCAGATTTGAAGGAGCGGGAAGCTAGGATTCTCACAGCGCGTGATGACTTGAATCGACTGGAGTATGAGATTTTTACTGAGTTGCGTTTAGAAGTAGGAGAACAAGCAGAACTGATTCGCAATGTTTCCCGTGCTGTAGCGGCAGCAGATGTGTTGTGTGGCTTGGCTGAAATAGCAGTATATCAAGGCTATTGTCGTCCGGTGATGGTGGAAGGACGCGAAATTACAATCATTGACGGACGGCATCCAGTAGTGGAGCAGTCATTGCCATCTGGGTTCTTTGTCCCGAATTCAACTCAATTAGGGAGGGATGAGGGGCGAGGGGCGAGGGGCGAGGGGCAAAAAGATTCTCCTCCTGACCTAATTATTCTGACTGGACCAAATGCTAGTGGCAAGAGTTGTTATCTGCGACAGGTGGGGTTGATTCAGCTGATGGCTCAGGTGGGGAGTTTTGTGCCAGCTTACGAGGCTCGGTTGGGGATATGCGATCGCATCTTTACTCGTGTTGGGGCTGTGGACGATCTGGCGACTGGTCAATCTACATTCATGGTAGAGATGAATGAAACGGCGAATATTCTCAATCATGCAACTGCAAAGTCCCTTGTGTTGCTAGATGAAATTGGTCGCGGTACAGCAACATTTGATGGGCTTTCTATCGCTTGGGCAGTAGCTGAGTATTTGGCAACCGAAATTAAAGCACGGACAATTTTCGCCACTCACTACCACGAACTAAATGAACTTGCCTCGATTTTGTCCAATGTGGCTAATTACCAAGTAACAGTGAAGGAGCTACCCGATCAAATTGTGTTTTTGCACCAAGTCCAACCAGGCGGAGCAGATCGCTCCTATGGGATTGAAGCAGGGCGATTGGCTGGTTTACCGCCAGTTGTGATTCAGCGGGCAAAGCAAGTGATGAGTCAGATTGAGAAGCATAGCAAAATTGCACTCGGACTACGTGAAGGAGTGCAGATCGAGGACTCGGCTGACACAAAGTCACACTAAAGTTAAAAGGAGTCAAGGAATCCCCTTGACGCATTCATCAATGGACTACGCCGCTCTCTTAACAATCAGGGCTTCCGGCGTTGCAGCTAGAAATTGTTAATCTCAATACTCTATCCGACATGCATATTAACCTTTATTGCAGAGTCAGAAGATAACAAAATTGGCATGATAACTTCTGATCTAGACGCATGGCACAGGCAAAAGATAAGGAGAACACCCCGCAATGCAATCCAAGGAACTAAAAAGTGAAGCAGTTCGTGAAGATTTCAGTGAGTACGTTGCCCATCTTCAGCTTCACATGGCATTACAAGCTCGAAATTTGGTACCCTCCCTCACCCAGACTTTGGTAGATAGCCGTGAACACTTGCTGCATCAAACTCAAGCAACTTTTGAAAAGCTAG
>JBGTCQ010000058.1:0-17052 GCA_041748755.1 Chroococcidiopsidaceae cyanobacterium
TAAGGGCGGTTTCAGACTTTGAAGCAGAACTTCAGATGGCTCACATCAATAAAACCCTTTCTACTCAGATTGAAACTATTTTTCTGGCAACTTCAAATGAGTATAGTTTTTTAAGTAGTAGTGTGGTGAAAGAGATTGCCAGATTTGGTGGCTCCATTGATCATCTTGTTCCTCAGCACGTTGCCCTAGATATTTACCAATGTTACGCCAAGACACACCCCACATAGAACCCGACCAGAACAAACACAATACCTCCATTGAACCTCTCCCTAGCGGCTCAGGAGGTATAAATATCCAGCAAGAATTGAACCGCCTAGAGGAAATGGTTCTTGCTAGTCCACACGTTCCGCTGACTCGGCGAACACTGGTGGATGAAGAACAGTTACTTGACCAGCTGGATTTAGTCCGGGTGCATTTACCAAGCGTCTTTCAGGAGGCTCAGGCTATTGTTCAGCAGAAGAAGGAAATTATCCTCCAAGCGGAACAACACGCCGAGAGAATTATTCAGGCAGCACAAGTTAGAGCGGCGCAAATCCTAAACGAAATGGACATTATTCAGTTAGCAGAACTGGAAGCTAACCAGATCCGCCAACAAGTGCAGCAGGAGTATGAAGCTGCTCAGTCACAAAACCAGGATGAAATTGAACAGATACGTTCTCAAGCTCAACAAGAGTTGGCAGAAATGCGGCTTGCTGCTTTAGCTGAGGCTGAAGAAATTCAACAGGGAGCCGATGAATACGCTGATCACGTTCTCAAAAATATCGAGCAGCAACTTAACGATATGTTGCGAATTATCTACAATGGGCGGCAACAGCTGCAACAAGAAAATCCACCAAACCGCAAGTCATCCTCAACAGAAATCTAGAATTACTTTTACAAATTTATGTCTACTCTGCGACTAAGCACCAACGCTCGTGCTCACTGTTGCCTACATTTACGCTGTGGATGTTCCACTGCTCATAGAGATTTCAACTGCTTCTATGACTTGATTTATGAGTTGTAAAAGAACAAGCATTCTTAGGGCGTTTATTAGGCTTATTGCACTGATATAAAATGCTTATGATAGCTAGGATTTTCTTTTGCTAATTTAAGTGATATTTTAATTTCTAACAGAAACTTACAGGTAACTTGTTGGTTAATACACATTACTATATTTTTCAAGTAAAATTAACATAATGAAAACTTTACCTCGATATCTGTAATTGTTCGCTGCTCTTGTCCAAAGTAACTATTTGCAGTCAACGTCAGGCTTTTCGGGGCAACGTAATTAAAGCTAGTAGAAGAACGTATATTCGTTCAGAGGCAGTTATGGTTGTCAATTTCGCCCAAAGTTCTGCTTCTCCCCAGCAGCTGTTGCAAGTCTTCCAAACTATTAATGCAGAGAGTTGTCCTCGGTCTTTCAATTTTCATATGCATACCGTCCATTCTGACGGCAGGTTGCAGCCGGAAGTATTGATACATCAGGCGATTGTGATTGGTCTTAAAGGACTTGCGATCACAGATCACCATAGCATCAGCGGGTACCAAGCTGCTCAGCGCTGGTTAGAAAACTGGAAATTGAACAACCCCCAGATAGAAAACAGCGCACCTCATCTGTGGAGTGGTGTTGAAATCAACGCTAACCTACTGGGCATCGAAGTTCACATTTTAGGTTATGCCTTCGAGCCAGCACATTCAACTCTAGCGCCTTATATCCAAGGAAAAGCTGCTAGTGGGAACAATTATCAGGCAGCTAACGTAATCGCCGCCATTCAGCAAGCTGGAGGACTAGCGGTACTCGCTCACCCTGCTCGTTACAAGCGATCGCACTTCGACCTGATCCCAGCTGCCGCACAAATGGGTATCGACGGCGTTGAAGCCTTTTACGCTTACAATAACCCCAATCCCTGGGAACCTAGCCCAACGGAAACTCAACAGGTGCAAAAGTTGGCTGCTACTTATAGCCTGTTAAATACTTGTGGTACTGATACCCACGGTTTCAGCTTGCTCCAGCGCCTTTAGAACAAGTTTGGCACTATTTTCTTAATCTGCCCCACTCTATATATTAAGCAGGGCTATGTAAAGCAATGTTAAAAATGTTAAAAAAGCTTAGTTAAAAAACTGCCATTATGGTGATGATGCCAACGCTTGTCAACACCAGCAAAACTCCCATAGAAATTGACTGTCCTAAATGTCTTGAGGCTTGTACAACTTTCATGACTGATTTGTTAAATAAGGATGTTACTAACACTATCAGTAAGGACGCATCTGTAAACAAATCATGACAAAAACTTAAAGTATTGTAAACTTTCTTAAAAAGTCGCTATTGAATATCTTAAATAGAGGATAAATTACCCCAAGCGTCAAAAAGAGAATTACACCTAACGAATTCACATTGTTTGAACCAGGGCAACTCAGTTGTCGGTATTTGTCCAGGAGTATTGCGGCAGCTCAACTTCCTTTAGAAAGTTACAGTACTTGTATAAATTACTACAAGCTAACTTAAGACTAAACTCATCCCACCGTTAGAAGTCAGGTGAAATAGTGACAGTAGATAACGGTTTTCAGAGAACAACGTACAAAGGCGTGCCTGTTTTAATTTCTCCTTGATTCCGGCTAATTCTGGTCTGAAGTGTTTTAAATCAGTTAAACCAGAATTAAACCTACTTTGTAAGTCCGTTTTCGAGGGCAAAGCGAACTAACTCGGTACGACTATTTGTACCCGTCTTGCTAAATAAGCGACTAACGTACTTTTCCACATTGCGGACGCTGGTTTCTAAGCGACGGGCGATTTCTTTATTCATTAGCCCTTCAGTTACCAAGTTTAAAACACTCTGTTCTCTAGGCGTAAAGTCGATTTTGATCGGGTTAGGGGTTTGGGCGATCCCCTGACGCTGAGTTAACAACGCCTTAATTTGAGCAATCTGATTTGCTAGATCAGCAATATCAGGATCTCCGTTCTCGCCCATTGTTTGAATTGTTGCTACACGGCGGAGGAGCAAGTTTTCTACAATTGCCACCAATTCATCTGGATCAAACGGTTTAGATATATAGGCATCAACACCAGCTTGATATCCCTGAATGCGGTCTGTAGTCATGCCTTTAGCAGTTAAAAACACTACTGGCAACGTTTTAAAGCGGGGGTCATCCCGCAGCTGCTTGAGGAACTGATAGCCATCTACCTGTGGCATCATAACGTCCGAAATTACTAAGTCGGGGGTGTCTTTCTGCACCAACTCCCAGCCCTCACGAGCGTTACTGGCAACTTGAACGTTGAAACCACTTTCTTGCAGATAGTCTTTAACGGCTTCACGCAATCCCGGCTCATCGTCAACCAGTAAAAGTTGTGCTGACATCTATGTTTCCCTTAGCGCTGTTTTAATAAGAGTGATTTGAACAAATAGAGAATAGGGAAGAGAAGGAAAGGAATATTTCTTCTGCTATTTTTTTCACCTAATCGCCTCTCTTCATTCCTAGCCCCTTTTTTACCGAATGCTTATTGGCTTTGATAATTGATTTTGCTGCTGGGCGAAGATGTTGGTAGTTAAAACCGCGATCGCCCGTGCATACTGAGGATCGCTCTGAGTGCCAATTAATGTGGGATTAGTGGCTAATTCTCGCTCCTGCACTTCTGTCAACTCTATCTTGACATCCGGCGTAATTCCCTTGTGGCTGATGTCTGTTCCTTTAGGAGTGTAGTAGTGGGCGATCGTGACTGCCAAGCCGGAACCATCTGAGAGCGAATGCACTGACTGGACTAACGCTTTGCCAAAAGTTTGACTGCCAACGACCACCGCCCTGTGATTATCCTGTAGTGCTCCTGCCAGAATCTCACTGGCACTCGCTGAATTACCATCTACTAGTACCACCAAGGGTCGTTTAGTCAGTGATGTATGATTTGCCGTCATATCTTCACTTCCACCCGCACGATCAACTGTACGGACAATTGAGCCATTTTCCAGCCACATCCGGGCAATCTCAATACTTGAGTGCAACAAACCGCCAGGATTACCCCGCAAATCTAAGACAAACGCATCAACCCGCTGGCGATTGAGGTCTTGAATTGCCCGTTGCATTTGCTCTGCTGCATGGGCGCTGAATTCTCGTAAACTAATATAGCCTACGCGCCTGTTCGCTTCTTGCTTGAGCGTGTAACGAACTGTTGGTACTTCAATATTAGCGCGCGTTAGTTTCAGGTCAAAACTACTCTTGTTTTGCCGCCCAATTCGCAGAGTAACAACTGTACCTGCCTTGCCGCGAATCATTTTAGAGGCATCTTGCACCTCTAGTCCTTGAGTTTGTTTGCCATCAATTGCCAAAATCTTGTCTCCAGCTTTAATGCCAGCAATAAATGCGGGAGAATTCTCAATTGCTTCTATAACCGTCAGGTGCTTGGTTGTTTCATTCAATTCCATCCGAATCCCAACCCCTGAAAGTTCCCCAGATGTTTGGTTGGTCAGAGCTTCAAATTGTTTAGGATCTAGAAACCGAGTATAAGGGTCTCCCAGCTTTTCTAAAGCTACCTGTACGGCAGTATAAGCCTGTTCGCGGGATGTATAGTTTTTACTCAAAAGGCTTTGTCTAGTTGCTTGCCAGTCAACTTTATTGAATGTGGCATCAACATATTCACGGTTAACAAGTTGCCAAACTTCATCAACTAGAGCTTTTGGACTATCCTGTAGCGCAGCGCGGACAGAGCGACACCAGCCAGGACCAAACAAAGACAAAGTGGCAGTCGCGGCGATCGCTCCACTAAAGAAGGCAACTTGGAGCAACGAGAAGCGTCTTGAAGATTGCAGCATTGATGTTGGCGTTTTTGGCAAGGTTGGACTAATTCACTTCACGAAGTCAGAGGAAGCCCCGTCGTTGTACGGCGGGGTCTCTCTGACCGCCACGATCTCAGCGTCGTGGTAGCTGCTATTGGCTATACACCCAGCATGTAGGGGGTTACGGTAAAGACAATTGAGCTATTTGGGTCCGAAACAATTATCACCATACTCATATTGTTCAATCAGATAATAGAGAATTTGTGACAGTTTACTCGGTGTCCTGATCTTCTGGAAGCTTCATTGACTCTAGCATTTTAGAATTTAGGTTGCCATTCTTCCGACTGTAGTTACGAAAATGATAATTTGGCACTGAAGGCACAAGTGTGTACCTCAAAATTCATCGTGGTTCCAGGTTTGAAGAGCGATCACTTTAATAGTAGACAAGGAAACTTCATAAAAATACTGTCGCTGGAATTGTTCTTCTTGCACAGCTGCCATAAATCTCTCAATTGCTGGCAAACATTTGCTGTCTGAAATTGGTTCTACTATTTCTGGGGCGCTAATTCTAAAAAACCGCTCTTGAAAACTAACTTTGAAACCTAAATAAGTCAGGGCTTTAAATCCCAGTTGTAATGGTTGATCGCTAATCCCCAGCTTCTGGCAGAATTGGAGCCGGGTAACAGTTTTATCAGTGCGACTGAGGTATTTGGCAATTCCTACCAATTGTTGCCACACAAGGCTAGGTGGGGCTAATTGTGGTTCCGCCCAAGTAATCGCTAGTTTTTGGTTTAGATGGAGCGATCGCCTGAACCAAGCTTGTAATTCATCCCAACTGGTAGGACAAGTTTCGAGTAGCAAAACCGATGCCGTGGGAGACAATTCTTGCTCGGTATCCTGATAACGCCAGTCTAAAATCCAGTCCAACTGAATTTGAGAAGTATGAGTTGCACTGTCGTCACAGGGACGCACCGCCAGCAGCCGCACTTCATATTGGGGCTTTTGCCCAGTACGTAGATTTTCATAACTGTTGTAATCTAGTTCTACAATCGCATCACACCGACCTTGGGGAATTTCATCGCGGTAGTGTCCCCACCAAACACCAGGAAATCCGATTTTCGAGGAGTCATCCCGGATTTTGAAATTAGTTTTGATATACCGAACTTCTTTACCTTGGAAGTCTTTGATATTACGATTCCAGCTATTCTCAAACCAGCAATTTTGTAGAAGCAGTTTTGGGGCTGGATTGCCCATACCGCAAGGTTCTAGCAGTTTCAGTTCCCAAAATAAATCTTTGCCCAACTCTGCCACTGTCACTACCAAATCTGCCTGCATTGCTATTGCTGGCACTGTCCGGCTACCTCCCAATTGCCGTAGTCGCTGGTTAATTGCCTCTGTGAACAAAGGAATATTTTCAACTGGCAAACTTAATCCGGCCGCAAAGGGATGTCCCCCAAATCGATGTAACAAATGTGCTTGATCTTTTACTAACTGGTATAAATCAACTTGATTCACAGAACGAGCAGAACCACGAGCCAAAGACGAGGGGCTAGGGGCTAGGGACTGGGGGCTAGGGGAAGAGGAGCTATTTTCGTCTTCTCTAGTCTCTGCTCCCTCTGTACTTAGAAGAACTGTGGGGCATCCGGTTTCTTGTGCTACTTGTCCTGCTACTAACCCCAACACACCAACAGACCATTGGGCATCTTCTAGGACGATGATGCTGGTTGTTGATAAATCTAGTTGCTTCACCTTCTGTGTTACCTGGTAGGAAACATCTTTCTGTAGAGACTTGCGACGGGTATTTGCCAGTTCTGTATCTTCAGCCAGTTGATTACAGCGCTGCACATCACGGCTGGTGAGCAATTCTACACAAAAAGAAGCATCGCCTTGGATGCGACTGACGGCATTGATTCGCGGGCCAAGACCGAAAGAAATATCTGTTGGGCGATCGCCACTTTTGCGACACAATTCGAGCAAGCGCCCTACTCCCGGCCGTCGCCGTTGTTCTGGTGGCTGTTTCAAATCCTGTTGCAGCCTTTCAATTCCCCGTTGTGCCAAATAGCGACAATCTCCCCAAAGCTGCACCAAGTCAGCAATTAAACCAATCGCCACCAAATCCAATAAATCTTCTACAGGTTGCGCTACATGCGGCAGTGTTTGATAAAGGGCTTCCACCAGCTTGTAGGCAACAGCTACTCCTGAAAGATTAAATAATTTGTGATCTGTAGGCAAATAGCGGGGATTGATAATAGCTGTAACAGATGGACGCTCAGTAGGCAACGTATGGTGATCAGTGATAATTACATCTATGCCTAGCGAGTTTGCGTATTCAATTTCATTAATATTTGTGCTGCCAGTGTCACAAGTAACAATCAGATGACAGCCTTGCTTAACCAAGTTATCTATTCCTTGGCAGTTGAGACCATGAGATTCTGTCAGCCGATTGGGGATGTAGTAAAAAAGTTGAGTATTTTGAGTGAAGAACTGTCCTAAGCCATCCCAGAGAACAGAGGTGGCTGTGATCCCGTCAGCGTCGAAGTCTCCCCAAATGGTGACGATTTCGTGGCGATCGCGTGCTAGTTGCAATCGCTCTACCGCAAGGTGCATCTCCTGACCAAACTCAAACGGACTCGCGGGTTGATACAGTTGGGGGTTGACAAATCCAGCTAAATGTTGTATACTCTGAATTCCCCGCTGCCATAGCAATTGGGCTGCATACTGCCCAGACACATCGGGGGCGTAGTCTCTCACCGCTTGAATGAACCACTCTGGCGGGTGTTCAGTTGGTGTAAGAATCCATTGCTGTTGCTCAGGCATGGTTCTGAACTGGGTGTTTCATGGGCTTTTCAACTCAAAGTGGATTAGATTGCTACTTCTTGAATGGTAGCGAGATTTAGCAGTTCATTTGTACTGGTGACTGCACTTTCTGGAAGAACTGAATCCTTGTTATGAGTATCGCGATGCCGGGCACGGCTTGCCCCTTTGGGCTCGCACCGAATGACAAATTGACAGGAATCACAAATGCTACTTTCGGCTACTTGTGGAAAAGGCTCCCCCTGCTCGTAACGTTGCAGCCAATAAGTTAGCTGATTTAATAGCCGATGCAGTTTCTGCCCTGTTTTCTGGTGTTGAGTATTGTTATAAGTAAATTTCAAGCTTTGGGGCTGATCTTCAGACTGAACAAACCAGTAAGTCATTGAAATCTGTTCTGGCAAATAATCGCTAGTTTCAGCCAATAAATATAAATATAGAAGTGTTTGCCAATTTTGTTCTAACCAGCGGCGATTCTGTGGTTTGGGATAAGTTTTCCAGTCGAGGATTTGAGCAGAGCGATTGTCCGCAATCAATAAGTCATAAATAACTGTCAGCAAATAGTCTTGAACTTGCAATGTGCGGCAATGTTCACTTTCACGGAATTGACTATTTATGTCGGGTGTCAAAATTTCAGGTGCTGCACTGGCAAAAGCAGTCATCCAGCGTTGTAGCTGGGCATCCTCTTGGACTAGAGAGGCGATCGGTAAGCCTAGTTCTCGCTGTTGCATTAGCAGGTGAAAGCGGCTTCCCCAAGTTTGCCGTTCCTGTTGTTCTGGGTTAGCGGGGGAACCGAGTTGCTCTAAATAAGTGTGCTGGAACTGACGCGGACAACGTTCTAGTACGTTCAGATACCCTTGAGATAATCGCATACAGATATCAGTTCTTGACTTTATTTATTTTAAGTTCAAAGTAAGCAAAGGATACTTGCCGTCTCCCAAACACCCAACTTTTGCCCTCTTTTGCTGTTCGGGAGCATTTGGGCGATCGCGTCACCACCACTCCAAGCTTAATAAGTGTTCTAAAATATCGATTCTTTTGTTAACATTCCTGGTGATTCCTGAGCCTGTTCACTACTATTGGAATGTGTCGTAGCTTTAACAGTACTGGTACTATCTGAATACTCCCAGCTATCTATTGTACTCTTGATAAAACTAGCTACAGGCACAGCAACTAGTAACCCCAGCAGTCCTCCAACGTTAGTTCCTACTATTAAAGAAATTAAAACCCAAATTGGTCGAAGTCCTGTAAAACTACCTAAAAGTCGGGGAGCGATTACTTGGTCAATTATCTGGTCAATTACAGTAGCTAGACCTAGAACCTTTACTCCTAGCCAAAAATTATGTGAAGTTACTAGTAGAATTATCACGGCAAGACTGAAAACATCACCAAAAGGAATTAGGCTCATGATTCCAACTACTAAACCAAAAACTAAACCAAAGGGGACTTTTAAAACTAAAAACATTACGGTCATTGAAAGCCCCATAACAGATGCCAAAGCTATTTGACCAATAAAGTAATTTTGAAAGTTCTGCTGAAGAGACTGCTGCACCTGAGTACTAAAACTAGAGGGCAACTTCTGAAAGAACCCATTCCAAAACCGCTCTCCATCCAATAAAAGGTAAAAAGTTAATACTACTGTCAGTAGCGCCTCGGAAATGCTATCAATCGTGTTTAGAGCAAGGCTGATAATTTTATCGGCAAAGTACTCCAATTCATCAGGTAAACGGTCTTTTATTTGACTAACTAGTTGACTCACATTAATCGGTAATTTTTGACCAATAGGCGAGTCATGAAGAGCCTGGAGTTGTTGGCTACCAGAGTCAATCCATTGAGGAAGAAGTTTAGCAATCTCATTAAATTCTTCTAAAAGAAAGGGAAACAAGGTGATGGCTAAAGTAAGGAAAATCACCAATGACGGTAGAAAAATTAAGATCACTGCATAATTTCGTTTAATTCCACGTTGCTGGAGAAAACTAACAGGATAATTTAGAATGAAGGCAAGCAAAGTTGCCAGAACAAAAATAGTAACCAGGGGTTGAAAATGCTGAAAAACTTGGATAGCTAGCCAGCCGTTGAGAAAAACTAGCGGAAATAGCAGTGCTAAAAACAACCATTGAAGCAGTTTATTAAGTGAAAACATAAGCAGAACAAAAGCCAAAAATTAACAGAATAAAATATAGTGCGAGCTTCGGATTATGTGCAACATCTTAGAAGCGGCAATAAGGTTGAAGCTTACTTAACCTAAAAAAGTATAAACGCTGAGGAGCTACTATTTTGAAATCCTAGTAGACTGTAATTTCATGTATGAATCTAAGTTTTGCTTACGTGAATTTTATAGATTTAACATAATTTCTTGAATTGAGTGGTACGGCGCACTCTATGTTTCTGCCAAAGCTTTAACTTGCTCCTCAGTAATACGACCCGCTGCATATAAAGTTTCTGTAATTTCAGAAATTGTTAACACTGCATGAGCCTGATAACCATTTTCTTGTAGCCTGTCTTTTACTCCTTGTTCATGATCCATAAACACCACAATGTCATGAACATTCAACCCCGCTGATTTAATTTTTGCCGCACCTTCCATCGCACTTTTGCCACTGATGAGAATGTCATCAACCACCACAACTGTTTCCCCAGGAAGGAAATTACCCTCAATTAGTCTTCGCGTACCGTGTGCCTTGACTTCCTTGCGGGGAAAAATCATTGGGCGATTGAGATGCAGCGCTAATCCAGTAGCCGTGGGTAAAGAGCCATAGGGAATGCCTGCGATTCTATCAAAGCTGAGGTTTTTCAGAATATCTGCGTAAGCCCTGAGAATTTGATGAAAGATTTGGGGTTTAGAGATGATTGTGCGTAAGTCGATGTAGTAAGGAAATGTTGCCCCTGATGCTTGGACAAAGTTACCAAACATAATGCAGCCAATGTCATAAAGTTGCAAAATTAAGTCTAGGTGGGGGTGCTGATTCAATAAACAGACATCAGGCAACCACACAGAACACGTGGAACCCTCAGAAACAACTTGGACTCTTGTTTGATTAATTTCCTCACGTAAAGAGCGGATTTGCTCAGCTGGATGGTTACTACCCAAGATATCTTGAGGAACCGGAATAAGTAGACCATCACCATTAGCATTTAAGCCTGCTGCTAAGATCTTGTTAAGAATGCCGCCCTCTGCCCAGATGCTACGAGCTAAGATCAGTCGTTCTGGAGCAACTGCGCGAATCCGAGCTAAAACATCAGGTTCTGTAGTTCCTACTTCCAAACCGAGTTGTTCTGGAGTACCCCAGTTTTTTGATTCCTTGACTATCTGTAAGTAAAACGGGGCTTCATCTGTGGGGTACCGCTGCAAAGAAATTGCGCCAGGATTAGAAGTACAGCATAGAACAAATACCGTTTTACCGGGATAAACTAAAAACGGTGCAATGTGGTCTTGCCCTGCATAGGAACTAGTAGTAATTGCATCAACCTGCCACTCTGCAAAAACAGTCCGGGCAAAGCTCGTACTGGTGTTGAGGTCACTGTGTTTGGCATCTAGAATAATTGGAATGTGGGTCGGGATAGCTAAGAGCGTCTGTTGGAGTAATTCTAGACCTGGAACACCCAAAGCTTCATAAAAGCCGAGTGTGGGCTTATAGGCACAAACTAAATCAGATGTTTCAGTAATTTGCGATTGCAGCCAGTCCCACAAGCCACTGATCAGGCTTTTTGAGTCTTTTTTAGCGCCATAGCGGACGGGCATCATTTCTGGATTTGGATCGAGTCCCACAAACAGCAGACTTTGATTACGGGCGATCGCCGCATTCAATTTATCGAAGAAGTTCATGGATGTGTACCTGTTGGAATGACGCAACAATTTATTCTCAATAGTGTGTAATTACCCATTACGGATCTCATCTAATTTTGTCCGCACCGCTTGAATATCTTGCCACATCAACCATTTGGGACTGCCTTGTTCCCGCGAAGAGTTTCGCAGCAGGTATGCTGGGTGGAGAATCGGCATACACGAACGCCCTTCCCACTCAATCCAAGTCCCGCGAATTTTAGTAATGCCGCGTTTATCTCCTGTTAAAGCTTTGACAGATGTAGCGCCAGTGAAGAGAATAATTTTTGGATCAACTAGACGAATCTGTTCTAAAAGGTAGGGTTTGCAAGCCGCTACTTCTTCAGTAGTAGGTACGCGGTTATCTGGTGGGCGGCATTTTAGAATATTGCAGATGTATATATCATGCTCAGTATCAAGCTTGACTGATGCCAAAATTTTCTCTAGCAGTTGTCCGGATCTACCCACAAATGGTAAGCCCGTTTCGTCTTCGTTTTGCCCTGGCGCTTCACCAACAATCATGATATCTGCCTGGAGGTTGCCACGTCCGACAACAGCATGATGGCGATTGTCTCCCAATGCACACCGATGACACTCGTTACAATGCTGCGCCAGTTGAATCATAGTTTCATAAGTGCCGGGAGGGATGAGAATTTTGGCACTCGTCGGAATTAACTCTGGTTGCGATCCTGCTGATGGCGCTGCTAGGTCAATAGTTGAGTCGTTAAATAGGCTGAGTTGATCGTCGCTGGTCATGAAAATAGGGAGGGTGTCAAGTGGCTAAAACTTGCTGGAATGGCGAAGAGACATCCTAGCTTCGTGCCTCAATTTTAGAGCTTATTCTCAACTGTTGAACGCTCGGAAACTGTGGCAAGGAAGAGCATAGTAATCGAACGCTAATACCTTCTCAGTAGGCGTATGTCAAAAGGTACGATTTCATCAACTGAGACGAGAAGCCCAAAACCCCGTACCGCGACTGTCGGTGATGTAGGGCAAACGGGGTGTTTATGCCCCATCAATATTCATGATATACTAACTTATGTCAGAGCAAATGACATAAGATGATCGTTTACGAGTTCAAGGTCAAGGGAAAAGATCAGCAATATAGAGCAATAGACGAGGCTATTCGTTCAGCCAAATTCATTCAGAACAAATGTTTGCGTTACTGGATGGATAATAAAGGCGTGAATAGATATGATATCAACAAGTATTGCGCTGTGTTAGCGGCTGAGTTTCCCTTTGCGAATGAACTTAACTCGATGGCACGACAATCATCTGCTGAACGGGCGTGGTCCGCGATATCTCGCTTTTACGACAACTGTAAGCAAAATAAGCCAAGCAAAAAAGGGTTTCCCAAGTTTAAAAAGAACTGTCGTTCAGTTGAGTATAAATCTTCTGGATGGAAGTTATCAACCAATCGTAAAGCTATTACTTTCACTGATAAGAAAGGGATAGGCAGACTTAAATTAAAAGGAACCTACGATCTAAATTACTATCAGTTAGAGCAGATTAAACGAGTACGGTTAGTGTGTCGAGCCGACGGTTACTATGCTCAGTTTGCAGTTGATGCAGATATTAGAATAGACAGAGAGCCAACAGGTAGGGCAGTAGGCTTAGACTTAGGATTACAATTCTTCATTGCTGATAGTTTCGGTACAACTATTGTTGCGCCCAAGTTCTACCGCAAAGCTGAACGTCAACTCAATCGTGCTAGTCGTAAAAAATCAAAGAAGTTCAAAAAAGGAGCAAAACCTCAATCTAAAAACTATCACAAAGCGAGGGTTAGATACGCCCGGAAGCATTTAAGAGTAAGTAGGCAACGAAAAGAGTATTGCAAGAGCCTGGCATACTCCGTGATTCAATCTAACGATTTGATCGCCTATGAAGACTTAAATGTTCAAGGGCTAGTGAGAAATCGACACCTGAGCAAAAGTATCAGTGACGCTGGCTGGTCAACTTTCCGTAGCTGGTTGGAATATTTTGGGCTGAAGTATGGCAAGGCGACAATTGCAGTCCCACCGCAGTATACTTCACAAGATTGTCCAGCTTGCAGCAAGCGAAGTTTAAAGTCACTTTCGACTAGAACTCACGTTTGTTCGTGCGGCTATATTGAGAATAGAGATGTTGCAGCCAGTATCAATATTTTGAAAAAAGGATTGAGTACGCTAGGGCATAGCGGAATTTACGCTACAGGAGATTTGCCCTCTTGGGCGGTTGGTGCAAACCTGCTGTCTAATGGCGAGTCGTTGAATGTAGAATCCCTGTAGCTTTAGCTACAGGGAGTGTCAAATAAGCAAGTCCGCTGCAAGGTGTTGAGTACACTTATGACACCTTTCCCACTTTTCCGCGATCGCACTGATGCTGGTGAGCAACTGGCTCAGGAAATTCACCGTACTCTGCTCCAAACGACAGAATTTAGTGTTTCAGTGCCAATTGTATATGCTTTGCCCAGAGGGGGAATAGCAGTAGCTTCTCCAGTGGCGCGTCTGCTGAAATGCCCGTTGGATATTGTAGTGGCGAAAAAAATTAGCCATCCCAAAAATCCAGAATTAGCGATTGGTGCGGTGACAGCAGATGGAAATGTACTCTGGGCATCTGACACGCCATTTCGCATCCAGCAGTCCCGTGAAGGCAAAATAGCACTCACGGAAGCCTTCAACAAAGCTCAGTCTCAACGAATTCAACTATCTCCTGCTTGTCCTCAAGTTAATCCCCAAGGTGCGATCGCCCTTTTGGTTGATGATGGCATTGCAACTGGAATGACAATAGCAGTAGCGGCTCAAGCCTTAAAAGCACAACACCCCAAAGCCGTCTGGCTTTGTACCCCAGTGGCTCCGCCGTCTTTGCTACCTTGGTTACAGCAGTGGGGCGATCGCATTATTGTGCTAGAAACACCCGAACCCTTCTTTAGTGTCAGTCGCTTCTATGCCGAATTTCCTCAAGTTGAAATTGAGTCAGCGCTTGTTTCTCTAGAGGAACAAAACGAATGGTTAGATTGCGAAAATTAAAAATTTATGCAGTTTTAGGATATCGCCAGTGGAAAGAGTGCTGGAACCAGAAGTGATGGACAGTTGGGAAGAAGCAATTGAGGATGACGCTATGGACTTTACGGAGGTAAATACCGCCTTTGCCAAAAGAGCGATCGCGCTAGGACTACCAATTCCAGCAAGAATTCTCGATGCTGGTACTAGTACAGCTCGAATTCCGGTTTTACTTTCTCAAAAGCGGTCTAGCAGCGCGTTGCAACGGTTGGATGAAAGATTACTGGCTTCGTTACTGTAAACTTGAACTTTCCTGCACCCCATATCAAAGAATTTTACGCCCTGTTAGCGCTTCTCGCACTTCTAACATGGCTGAATAGGTCGGTAAAATGTGCAGGGTTTCATCATGTGGAGTGTGTTCCAAGGCAGTAGCGATCGCACTTTTCAAATCTTCTTCCACAATTAGCTGCAATCCGTTATCCTCCTGCTGACTATAGCGTAGACGCAGCGCCATATCATAAACGCGATCGCCACTCACAACTACAATTCCGCCTCGTTCTACCAACTTTTCCGTGTCTACATCCCAAATCCATGAGACATCAGTTCCATCCGGTGTACGATCGTTTAACACCAGCAGTTTCGTCTGTCCACCCACTTGATTAACGGCGCGAATTGTTTCATTCATCCCCACTGGGTTTTTAGATAACAGAATCCTTACCCGTTTACCATTAATTTCCAATTCTTCAGCACGTCCAAAAGCAGCTTGGAAGTTAGTAATAGTATCGCGGATAATAGCTTCATCAACACCTAGTTGTTGGGCAGCTAATACAGCTGCTAAGGTGTTGTATTTGTTATATAATCCAATTAAAATTTGAGGGTATTCTTGACTATTAATAGCTGACTTACCTTTATTAAACCCGCAGCTAGGACAGTGGTAATCGCCTAAATGTGATAGGTAAACGCCTTGATATTCCAAAGAATGCCCACAATTAGGACAGTAAATTGAGTCTACAGCATGGGGAATTTCATCAAGATACTGATCTGGCTCATTTAACCCAAAAAATAGAACTCGTTGGGGCAAATGTTGACCCATATATGAGAGCGTAGGATCGTCGGCATTCGGAATTACTATGGTTTCTGACGGTAGAGTTGCGATTACTTGTCTCCAACGCCGACTAATCGTATCTACTTCTCCATACCTATCAAGTTGATCGCGAAATAAATTCAAGCACAAAATCATCCGGGGTTGAATTACTGGCAATATGTTCGGTACTACATTCTCATCTACTTCCAAAATCGCGTAATCAGCAGCCAATTGTCCGATCAGATTGGTACTCTCCAGCAGCGCTGTTACCAAACCGTTTTCTAAATTAGCTCCGGCAGCATTGTGTGCTACATGCCAGCCTTGGCGTTCCAGCATTGTGCTTAACAGTAGTGAAGTGGTAGTTTTGCCATTCGTACCAGCGATTAGAATCACCCCACGCTGAACTTGACAACTCAGCAGTTGCAACAATTGGGGTTGGATACGACGAGCAATTTCACCTGGTAGTACACTAGCAGCACCCAGTCGCAGCGATCGCACTATAAACATTACCGTCTTTGCAGTTGAGACGGCGAAGCCAAGACGCAGCCTATCTATCAATTGGATTTTATTTTTCACGTCTACCTTTACAACTAATAATTCACCGCTCCTTAAGATGCGGTAGCCATTTCGGTCTGCCTAATACCATATCGTGCTACACAATAGTAAAAGCTCCAGTAAAGAGAAATGTGACATAACTAGTTCGCAGGCATAAAGCTCCCGCGTATACCACCGTAAATTTACTGGAAAAAGAACCATTGAATCTTAAAGCTAGGCATATTCTTCAGTAAGAATACGCTATTTCTACAGTAGAGGTAGCGTTAGATTTCTTTTGTGTTTGGTTGTGTAAAGCTACCTTTTAAATAGCACGCTTGATAGTAGGGGAGCCAGAAAGCTTCGATGATGTCCTTGTCCCAATTGGTGGTTATCTTGCCTTTTCACATAACACTGTTGGCGGCAATCAACAAGCAAATAAGTGTACTAAACAATTAGGAAATATCTCTACTGAGAGCTACCTTACAAGTCCACTTTACTTGCGAAGTAGGCAGGCTGACAATTATGGACTTGACTCATTATGCAAACCGAATTAGTGATTGAGGCTGGTAGAACAGAGAGCCAGTATTGGCAAGATTTGTGGCGCTACCGCGAGTTGTTCTACTTCCTGGCTTGGCGTGACATACTGGTGCGTTACAAGCAGACTGCGATCGGTATTGTCTGGGCGCTAATTCGACCATTTTTGACGATGATTGTTTTCACAATTGTATTTGGTCAGCTAGCGAAGTTGCCTTCTGGTGGTGTGCCTTATCCAATTCTAGTGTTTGCGGCAATGCTACCCTGGCAATTTTTTGCGAATGCACTTTCTGAATGTAGTAATAGCTTGATTAGCAACGCCAATCTAATTTCTAAGGTTTACTTTCCACGTTTGATTGTGCCTGCTAGTGCAGTGATTGTCAGTTTTGTAGATTTTATGATTTCCGGCATCATCCTGTTAGGACTAATGGCGTGGTACAACTTTGTACCCAGCTGGCGCATCCTGACGTTGCCGTTGTTTATTGTAATTGCATTTGCGGCGGCAATGGGAGGGGGGCTGTGGTTGTCGGCGCTGAATGT
>JBGTCQ010000059.1:0-18273 GCA_041748755.1 Chroococcidiopsidaceae cyanobacterium
AACCACACTTCTAGCAAGGCTTCCGGTGACATTTGTTCTAGACGCAGTTTAGTCCGCACAAAATTAATCGGGCAGGGCGTGCCTCGCAGATCAAGTCGGGCATCAGGAGTCGATAAGGACAGCTTACTCATTTGTGGAATAAATTTCCCAAAAATCCTTCTATACCACCTTTACCAGTACGCTCACCCCTAATTTTAGCCAATTTTACTAGTAGTTCGCGTTCCTCAGCAGTTAGCTTGGTGGGAATATCAACCAAAACCGTGAGCAAGTGATCGCCTCTGCTTACCGGATTTCCCAGACGTGGTACGCCGTGATTTTCCAACTTCATCACGGTATTTGGCTGTGTTCCTGGGATAATTACATGCTCTACCGGGCCATCTACCGTATTTATCTCCAGGCGATCGCCCAAAATTGCTTGCAGGTAGCTAATTTTGATTTCAGACAGAATGTTAATCCCATCCCGTTGAAATTCTGCGTCCTCATTCACAAATAAGTAGACATATAAATCTCCAGGGGGACCACTTCTTTGACCCGCATCCCCTTCGCTAGAAATCCGCAAGCGTGTGCCGTTATCCACCCCAGCTGGAATAGTGATCTTGAGCTTCTTCGTCACTTGACGCACACCATTGCCATCGCACGTATCACATTTCTCCTCAATCATCTGTCCTGTACCGTTACAGGTAGGACAAGCGGATACTTGAGTAAAGCTACCAAAAGGCGTTCGGGTGGCACGACGGACTTGACCGGAACCACTACATGTAGAGCAGGTCCGGGGACGAGTTCCTGGCTTAGCTCCAGAGCCACTACAGACATCACACATTTCTAAGTGAGAAATCCGGATTTCCTTTTCGCCACCAAATACTGCTTCTTGAAAGTCTAATTTCAAGTCTAGCCGCAGGTCATCACCCCGTACCGGACCACTACGCCTCCGTGTTTGACCCCCTGTCCCGCCAGCGAAGCCACTAAAGAAGCTTTCAAAGATATCGGCAAATCCACCCATGTCACCGATATCCTGGAAGCCTACCCCAGCACCAGCTGCAACACCAGCTTCGCCAAAGCGGTCATAGCGAGCGCGTGTCTCTGGCTCGGAAAGCACTTCGTAAGCTCGGTTGATCTCCTTAAAGCGCTCCTCAGCTCCGGGTTCTTTGTTCACGTCAGGGTGATACTTCCGGGCTAAGCGACGGTAGGCAATCTTAATTTCTTCTTTGTCTGCGTCACGAGATACACCCAGAATTTCGTAGTAATCGCGGGCCATAAAGCGCTGTTAGGTTGGAGGTTAGAGGGTTATAAGTGACTTTAACTTTTCAGTCGCCATATTTAACAATGACGAATGAATAATTAATAAAATTTCCTACATTCTACATTCTCAATTCTGACTTATGCTAATGGCGATTATTCGCTCGCCTCATAATCGGCTGTTACTGTATCGTCTGCGTCAGACTCAGATACTACCGTTTGCTGTGAAGATACATGGCTAGCTGTTTTGTCCCACGATTCAGATCTAGCTTGCTTGTACACATCTGTACCAATGGAAAACAGGAGTTCTCGAAAATTATCTAGCTTTTCTTTTACCACTTCTACAGCGATCGCAGGATCTTTAAACGCCGCTCGTAGCTCTTCTACTTTCTCTTTTAATGTCTGCTTGAGATCCTCTGTGATCAAGTCTCCATTATCTTTTAAATTCGATTCATAACTGTAAAACAGAGTATCTGCTTCGTTCTTTAGATCAATCAGTTCAATCCGTTTCTTATCTTGCTCCGCATACTTTTCAGCTTCTTGCCGCATCCGTTCCACTTCTGTTGCACTCAATCCCCCTGTATTTGTAATCCGAATACTCTGTTCTCGATTTGTACCTTTATCTTGGGCTGAAACCTTGAGAATACCGTTGACATCGATTTCAAAACTCACTTCAATTTGAGGCACACCACGGGGAGATGGGGGAATTCCAGCTAGTAAGAATTTGCCCAGGCTTTTGTTATCTCTAGACATCGCTCTTTCGCCTTGGAGAGCATGAATTTCAACCGTAGTTTGCCCATCCGTTGCTGTAGAAAACACTTGAGACTTGCTGGTAGGGATCGTTGTATTGCGCTCAATAATTTTAGTGAATACTTCTCCTAAAGTTTCAATTCCCAGTGACAGCGGTGTCACATCCAACAGTAATAAATTTTCGACCTCTCCGCCTAGCACCCCGCCTTGAATAGCTGCTCCCAGTGCCACTGCTTCATCGGGATTTACAGAGCGCTCTGGAGGCTTGCCATCAAAAAATTTCTGTACTGCACTTGAAACTGCGGGAATTCGGGTTGAACCCCCAACCAAAATAATCCGGTCAATATCTGTTGGTTTCAAACCAGAGTCTTTCAAAGCCTGAGTCATGGGTTGGATAGTTCTTTCAACCAAGTGACTCACCAGTTCTTCAAATTTAGCCTTTGTAAGTTCCATCTCCAGATGTTTTGGTCCTGTCTCATCTGCCGTGATGAAAGGCAAGTTAATCGACGTAGTGCCCATATTGGAGAGTTCTATTTTTGCTTTCTCCGCTGCTTCTCGCAGACGCTGGAGAGCCATTTTGTCTTGAGATAGGTCAACTTTTTCTTGTTCTTGGAAGTAGGAAGTCATCCAGCGTAAGATACAGTTGTCAAAGTCATCACCACCAAGGTTGTTGTTTCCAGAGGTAGATTTGACTTCAAACACTCCACCCCCAAGCTGCAAAATCGAGACATCAAATGTTCCGCCTCCCAAGTCGAATACCAGGATTTGCTGCTCTTGATCTTGTTTATCCAACCCATAGGCTAGAGCAGCGGCGGTTGGCTCATTGATGATCCGCAGCACTTCTAGTCCAGCAATAACGCCAGCGTCCTTGGTTGCTTGCCTTTGAGCATCCGTAAAGTACGCTGGCACTGTGATCACTGCCTGCTCGATAGTTTCACCCAAAAAGCTTTCTGCATCCTGTTTCAGCTTTTGCAGGATCATGGCGGAGATTTCTTGAGGAGTGTAGGTAACACCACGAATTTGGACATCTACAGTATCGTCGCGACCTTTGACACAGGTGTAAGGTACCCGATGACGTTCCACTTGGGTATCATCCCAGCGCCGACCAATAAATCGTTTGATACTGTAAACTGTGTTTTCGGCATTGGTCACCGCTTGCCGCTTCGCCAATTGACCGACAACATGACTCTTGCCTTTGCCAAATCCTACAACACTCGGAGCTGTGCGCCCACCTTCTAAATTGGCGATAACTATTGGTTTACCACCTTCTAAGATGGCAACACAACTGTTGGTCGTGCCTAAGTCGATGCCAATGACTTTTCCCATACTTAGCGGTAGTGTTGTATTTGTAAAAGGTTGTGATTCAAGAAAACGTTTTTTATTTGGGTGATTGCGATATGTTTCGCAGCAGAGCAATGTAGCTTGGGTGTAAGTGTTTTAAGTATCTGCTGTCGGCGCTTCTTCTAAGCCGTATTCAGGAGCAGCAGCAACTTTAACCAGTGCGTGACGCAAGACGCGATCGCCCAGGAAATATCCCCGGACTAATTCTTCTAATACTGTGCCTTCTGGTTGTTCGTTTGTCGGCTGCCGCATTACGGCTTCGTGTAAATTAGGATCAAACTCCTTACCCTCAGGTCGCATTGCCGAAACTCCCAAGCGCTTCAGGCTGTCAACCAGTTGCTTGTAAACACCCTGGTAGCTTTTGTGGATACTCAGTTCTGAGTCGGTTTGGGGTTTGAGATGCGATCGCGCCCTCTCAAAATTATCAACTATGGGTAGTAACTCAGTAATCGTAGCCCGCTTCACCTGCTGCTCTAGGTCTTCCTTCTCTTTTTGATGACGCTTGCGATAATTATCAAAATCTGCCGCAATCCGCATATATTGCGTGGAGCGCTCTTCGACTTGAGCTTTGAGCGATTCCACTTGCGCCTTCATCTGCGACATTTGCTCATCGCCTTCCATTGCAGGAACTGCAACGGATTCATCGACCGTAGTAGCAGTATCCATTGGTTGATTGGCTATATCTACTTGAGTGTTTGCTTCGGAGTTGTCGTTCAAATTCATTGTTTCCGCTGATGCCTCACTCGTCATTGGGCGCATTACCTCTAAAGTGTCACTTTGTCCGTCTGGTGTCTCTATCTGCTTTGACTCGTCAACCATTATATGCACCAATCCCAGATGCTCAAAACTGCGCGTAGATTACTTACCTATTTGGGGTATCTCTTCTAGGATGCACCAATTGTCCGCTTTTTGTTGCAGACAGGGAAGTAAGGGAGATTTGGCTCTGAAAAATAAATTGTTTCGCTGGATATTCTTTTTCCACTACAACATCTATTTTCCTCTTTTGCGATCGCCCTTTGCACTTTTATTTTGGTCTATAGCAATTTCGACTGTGACTTTTGGGAATACTCAATGTAGAAACTTTTATTTCTCAGTTATGACTCAGTTATGACTTACTCCTCATCGCAGCGGCGTGCCCTAATTATCAAAAATGACTTTTCTCCCTTTGGCAATAAGGTGATTGAGTCTGGGTATGTCAACAATGAACAGATGCAGCAGGCTTTGAGCGAAAGCCGCAAGTTCAAAAAACCCCTGACGCAGGTTTTAGAATCGCTTACTGGGCGACACCTACCACCGGAATTACTCAGGCAGTACAAGAAACAACAGCTGTTTGAACTTAAAATCATCTACGGCGTTGAATTCCTCGATCCTGAGATCAGCCAAGTTGCCACCACTCAAATGGGAACCTTGATTGATACTTTGATTCCAATTGATATTTGTCGTCGCTATCAGCTGCTCCCACTATCACAGACTGGTTCTTCGGGAGCATCCTCTCCCGAAAAAAACGGTAATAATACTCAGCCACCTTCAGTCTTAGTCGCAATGGTTGAGCCAGATAATCTGGATGCTCAAGATAATTTAAATCGGATTTTGCGATCGCGGGGCTTCGGGTTGCAACGCATTGTAATTACTTTAGAAGATTTTCAGCAGATGCTCTCAAAATACCTGGATGAACAGGTTGAACAGCAAAAGCAGGAAGACTCACAAAAGTCAGTTGATGTCAAGTCAGATCTAGAAGGTTTTGACCTAAACGCTGCACCTGCTGAGGAAATGGATGCAGATTTAGGTGCTGCTGCCCAAAATGCCGAAACAGCACCTGTAATTGCGCTTGTAAATAAAATTCTGATTAAGGGTCTGCAAGAAAATGTTTCCGACATGCATATTGAACCCCAAGAAGAAAATTTGCGGATTCGCTTTCGCAAGGATGGCATACTGCGTCAAGCCTTCGAGCCTTTGCCTAAGCAAATTATTCCAGCTGTAACAGCCCGTTTCAAAATTATTGCTGAATTGGATATTGCGGAACGGCGGATGCCTCAAGATGGTCGGATTCGGCGCATGTTTGACGGACGTAAGGTAGACTTCCGCGTTAGTACATTGCCCAGCCGCTATGGAGAGAAGGTCGTACTCCGGATTTTGGATAACTCCAGTACCCAACTCGGCTTGGATAAATTAATCAGCGATCCTGAATGCTTACAGATAGTCAGAGACATGGCCAGTCGTCCATTTGGACTGCTGCTGGTAACAGGTCCAACCGGATCTGGTAAATCAACTACGCTTTACTCCGTCTTAGCAGAACGCAATGAGCCTGGGGTAAATATCAGTACAGCGGAAGACCCAATTGAGTATTCGTTGCCTGGAATTACACAGGTGCAGGTGATTCGGGAAAAGGGCATGGACTTCCCGTCGATTCTGCGCTCTTTCCTGCGCCAAGATCCGGATGTAATTTTGGTGGGTGAGACGCGGGATAAAGAAACGGCTAAAACAGCACTTGAAGCGGCGCTAACGGGACACTTGGTACTAACTTCACTGCACACTAACGATGCTGCTGGGGCGATCGCTCGCTTAGACGAAATGGGTGTAGAACCATTCATGGTGTCTGGTGCCTTACTTGGTGTCGTGGCCCAGCGCTTGGTACGGCGCGTTTGTGCCTCATGTCGCATCTCCTATACACCCACCTCTGCGGAACTAGCACGATTTGGTTTCTCAAGTTCCCAAGACGTGGAAATCACCTTATACAAAGCAAACTCTCTCCAACCAGAAGAAATTGCTGCTGCCAAATCCAGCAACCAACTCTGTTCAGCATGTAATGGCATTGGTTATAAAGGGCGTTGTGGTGTATATGAAGTGATGCGAATCACCCCACGGCTGCAAACCTTAATCGGCGAAAGCGCACTTACAGAGCGGATCAAAGAAGTGGCTGTCGAAGATGGCATGAAGACTTTGCTGGCTTACAGCCTCGACTTGGTTCGCCAAGGCTACACGACTCTAGAAGAAGTGGAACGTGTCACATTCACTGATTCTGGTCTGGAGGCAGAGTTGCAAGCAAAACGCAAAACTTCTCTAGAGTGCCGGGCTTGTAATGCAGGACTAAAACCGGAGTGGCTAGAATGTCCCTACTGTATGACACCTCGTTTCCTAGACTGAAGAATTAATTTTTTAATTCTTATTTTTTCCGTGCAACCGAATTGCTAACTTCTACACCAACCCTATTACTACTACTACAAAGGAAAAAAACATGGAATTTATGATTGAAGACTTAATGGAGCAACTGATTGAGATGGGTGGCTCGGACCTGCACATATCTGCTGGTTTGCCTCCCTACTTTCGGATTAGTGGTCACCTAACCCCGATTGGCGAAGAGCCGCTGAGTGCCGAGCAGTGTCAGCGACTGATTTTTAGTATGTTGAACAACACGCAGCGGAAGAACTTGGAGCAGAACTGGGAACTGGATTGCTCCTATGGAGTTAAGGGATTGGCTCGCTTCCGCGTCAATGTTTACAAAGATCGTGGCACCTACGCTGCTTGCTTGAGGGCTTTGAGTTCCAAGATTCCTAATTTTGAGCAACTTGGTCTCCCAAATGTCGTGCGAGAGATGACAGAAAAGCCTAGAGGGCTGATTTTAGTTACTGGACCTACAGGTTCTGGTAAGACAACTACCCTAGCTGCGATGATCGACTTGATCAACCGGACGCGGGCTGAACATATTTTGACGGTGGAAGATCCGATTGAATTTGTCTACGAACCGATCAAGAGCTTGATCCACCAGCGTCAATTGGGTGAAGACACCAAAAGCTTTGCTAATGCTTTGAAAGCAGCACTCCGCGAAGATCCTGATATCATCCTTGTCGGAGAAATGCGTGACTTGGAAACGATTTCGCTAGCAATTTCGGCAGCAGAAACTGGACACTTAGTATTTGGTACTCTACACACAAGTTCAGCGTCTCAGACAGTTGACCGGATGATAGACGTTTTTCCAGCGGAGAGGCAAACGCAGATCAGAGTTCAGCTGTCCAACTCTTTAGTAGCTGTTTTCAGCCAGACTCTCGTACCTAAGAAAAATCCTAAACCAGGTGAGTATGGTCGAGTAATGGCTCAGGAAATTATGGTGATTACCCCCGCGATCTCTAATTTGATTCGGGAAGGCAAAACTTCTCAAATCTACTCAGCAATCCAAACTGGAGGTAAGTTGGGCATGAAAACGTTGGAGACTGTTTTAGCGGATCTGTGCAAAGCCGGAACCATCTCGTTTGAAGCGGCAGTGTCTAAGAGTTCTAAGGTGGATGAACTACAGCGTCTCATTGGTGCTCCCCCAACAGCGGGTGTCAACGCTGGTGCTTACGCTAAAAGATAGGAGATTAAAAATAGTTTTAGGTTTTAAGTAGTGAAGTGTTGAGTTGAAAGAATAGATGCGGGAATCACTCTTACCTTCTACTCTCTTCAATTTCATTACTCAAAACTACTCTTTACTCTCTTCAACTCAAAACTCAAAACTACTCTCTACTCCCTCCACCTAAATTTCAGCCATGCCTACCTACGTTGCCAGTGTTCGAGACGCGAAAGGAAATGCCAAAAAGGAAAAAATTGTTGCAGCATCTCCAGGTGAAGCACGTTCTACTTTAAGAGGGCGGGGTCTTTTCATTCAAGAAATCAAACAAGCTCAAGAGTTCAAACTCAGTAGCTTTGACTTTCAGAAATTCCAGACATCTTTTGCAAGTGTCTCTGTTAAGGATAAAGCAATTTTTTCGCGTCAATTTGCAGTTTTGATCAATGCGGGGGTGGCGATCGTCAGAAGTCTGGGCGTGTTGGCTGAACAGTGTTCTAATCCGAAACTTAAGGCAGCGCTTTTAGAAATTAGCTTAGATGTCCAACAAGGCGTGAATCTCTCAGAAGCAATGCGTAAGCATCCTGATTGCTTTGATGCTTTGTACGTCAGTATGGTTCAGGCTGGTGAAGTTGGCGGTGTCTTAGACGAAGTAATGAATCGGTTGTCTAAGTTACTAGAAGATGTTGCTCGATTACAAAACCAGATTAAGTCGGCATTAGCTTATCCTGTCGTGGTCGGTTTTTTAGCCGTTGCCATTTTTGTCGGGATGACTGTCTTTATAATTCCAGTTTTTGCAGGTATTTTTAAAGATTTGGGAACTGAATTGCCCTTTTTAACCCAGTTTCTATTAACAGTGAGCGAAATACTTAGAAGTTGGAGAGCCTTGATTCCCATTGTTTTATTTGTTGGGTTCAACATCGCCTACCGCCAATACTACAAAACTCAAATTGGTCGAGAAACAATAGACCGTCTTTCGCTCAAGATACCTTTGTTTGGTGACTTGATTCAGAAGTCAGCAGTGGCTCGTTTTAGCCGTACATTTGGGTCTTTGACTCGTTCCGGTGTACCAATTTTATCTGCTTTGGAAATTGTTCGGGATACAGCAGGAAATCAGGTGATTGCGAACGCTGTAGATGCCTCACGGCGAGATATCCAACAAGGTGGAATGATCAGCATTGCCTTACAAAAAGAAAATGTTTTTCCGATCATGGCAATACAGATGATTAGTATCGGCGAGGAGACGGGTGAATTAGATCAAATGCTAATGAAAGTTGCCGATTTTTATGAGGATGAAGTTGAGCAGTCGGTAAAAGCACTTACCAGCATTCTAGAGCCAATTATGATTGTGGTTCTGGGGGGAATGGTTGGTGTGATTTTGCTGGCGATGTATCTGCCGATGTTTAAGGTATTTGAAACGCTGGGCTAAAAGAACTTTGGCAAAATTCCCACCAACCAACAACATTAAATCATGAGTGTTAAACAATCCCATTACGAAGCTAGTTTGTCCGAGTATAGTAACCATCCAGATGCGATCGCCTTACTCAAGCAGTACCGACCTTACCTAGAGATGATTCCTAGTCTGCGTCGCCCAGACGAGAGTGTAATTACAATTCCCTTACCCATTGTCCGGCTGCGCAATCCTACTGCGGACAGCGGTATTGCCAAAGGAGCGGAAGCGACGAGGCTTCCTTGTGATGTGGCAATTTTGATGTGTGATCCAGAGTGGAAAATCAAAACTGGAGTCGAGATTTTTGTCTTCATTCATCGTCCTCAAGAAGACTTCTCAGATTTGCTAGGACGCTGGCGACAAACCCAGGTTTGGCTAGATAAAGACTACGAGTGGCTAATGCCCCCCCGTTATCAACATATGTTCAGTGAGGGAGCTAATACTATCTATCCTCTGTTTGTTGTCTTTGCTAAAACGCCAGAGCGGATTAAGCGCGGCTTGCAAGGAGCAAATCTACCATTTATTACTCAAACACTCAACTCAGTTGTTGAGGAGGAGATAGCAGAAATGTCACCCGATTTACTAGCTTAGAGGGGAAGCAGGGGGAGAATTAAATATTCTGGCTCCTATCTTTTCACTTGACAAACTGGGGCATAATTTCGGCGGCGGTAAATAGACCGTAAATGCCTCGGCGTTGCAAAGCTACACCAGCCTTGAGATAACCAAAGGCTGGGCCGCAGACATTTGCTGCCATGCTCGTTTCATCCCCCAATGTAAAGGTATGGGTCGATATCTTGCCTTCAAAAGTTCGACCAGTTACCTTGACATTAGTGCTGAGGGGCTTTTTGGGATTACGAGTATCGACGACTCCACCAACTGTGACGCTAGAGCGCGGACAAATCCCAGCCAACTCCAACATCACATCATCGGCATGTTCCATATTTTCCAGTGTTAGCACGCCATTAGTCTGATCCAACAATGCTTCCACCTCGGCATCCGTCATTGCTCTAGCACGTTCCACACTATAACCGGCAAGGTGAGCAATATCCTCCCGAATAGTTGCTCGGTAAGCTTCCCAATTGGCAATCCCCACTCCAAAGGTAATTTGAACTGAATGAATTTCTACGTAGCTCTGGGCTGCTAGAGCCGCCGCTGCTGTTAATAACCCCGGAGTGGCCCCACAACCAGTTAAATAAGTAATTCCTCCAGCAGCAAGTTCCTCCTTTAACGCCAGTAGCTGCTCAACTGCACTTGTGCGTTTAATCGCATCTACCAGCACACCCCGCCAGCCAGATTGGATAAACATCTGGGCTACAGAGGCAATAAACGTGTTGGGCAGATTGGGTAAAGCTAGGAAATATCCGTCTACGGATGCTTGTTCAATTAAGTCTTGAATACTATGGTTTGTCGGTGTGCCGCTTGGTTCTGAATATCCTAAAGAACCTTGATGGTATGCCGCTAGACAGGTATCCAGGTTTAATCCCTCTGCGGTGTAGGCGTGACCTTTAAGATCAGCTGCTGCCACCCACAGCATCTCACTTTTAGGAATGAGAACTCTAGCTGCGGCTTGCCCTAATCCACCAAAACCTAGTATCCCCACACGAATTGGTACTATTGATTTGGAAGAAGTTGCTGAAGAATCGGTACAACCTCTGACTTGTGCATTCATCGCCTATTACTCACACTGAACGGACTTTAATTATCCTAAGTTCTTCCCTGCTAAATATTACACCTCTGATTACCACAAAGCTGCATGCTTGACTGTTATGGTAAGTTAAGCGAAACTGACAAATAACTAATGTAGCCCTGTCAATAATAAATTTTGTCAACTTTTGAGTCTATATAATTCGACAGATGAAGCAGTACAGAGCAACTGACAACGTAGTAAGTAAGCATAAAAACTTATTTAAACTAAGTAATATTTAGAGTAAGAATACAGTTAAGAAGCTAGTATGGTTAGCTAAAAGTATGGAAACGCTAGAATTTGTAATCTATCCCGATGGTCGAGTGCAGGAAAAAGTCACTGGAATTATTGGAGCAACCTGCGCTGAAGTTACAGCTGCGATTGAAGCCGAGCTGGGACAAGTAGTAAGTCATCAGCCAACCTCAGAATTTTTTAATCAAGCGCTGCATCAATCTACTGCGGCAACGACACAAGCTACTAGCGAGTGGTAAATTTTTATTTAGTTCAGCTTATCTTCACACACACCATGTCACACTTTAGCCAAATCAAAACTCAAATCCGTAATTTAGACTCCTTGAAAGTTGCCCTCACCGAATTGGGAATTGACTGGAAATCCGGTCCTCGAACGGTGCGCGGCTACCGTGGTCAAACCCGTAATGCTGAAATTACTATTCAGCAGGACAACGGTTACGATCTAGGTTTTAGCTGGAATGGCACAGAATACGAATTGATTGCGGATCTACAATACTGGCAGCAATCATTATCAGTTGATGGGTTTTTGAGACGAGTAACGCAGAGTTATGCATACCATACAGTAATTAAGGAAACAGCTCACCAGGGATTTCAAGTTGCTGAGCAACAAAAAAATGAAGATGGTTCAATTCGGCTGTTAGTACAGCGCTGGAGTGCGTAATGTCTGATTTTGTGCCGCCGATACAGACAACACAATCTGAAGGGGACGCTGCGCGATTCTCCTCCGGAGACGCTAGGCGATCGCATTTAGAACCAGAATTAGGAGGTATTTTAAGAGATGCACCTGATCGTTCTGGCTTTGAACCTGAGTTAGGTGGCGTATTGCGTCAAACAGGTGTCTATGTTGACGAATTAACCTGTATTGGCTGCAAACATTGTGCCCATGTCGCTCGTAACACGTTCTACATTGAACCAGATTACGGGCGATCGCGTGTAGTTCGCCAGGATGGTGATTCAGAAGAACTTATCCAAGAAGCAATTGATACCTGTCCGGTTGATTGTATTCACTGGCTTGATTACACAGAAGTGAAAAAGCGTGAAGAAGAGCGCCAGTACCAAGTCATTCCCCTTGTTGGATATCCTGTGGAGGAGGCGATTGTTGCTGCCCATCGGCGTCGTAAAAAGAAACAGTTATCCTCTAAAAAGTCTCGTTATTAGGACTGTAGCTTTATTTACTTTGAGGAAGGGCTGTGATGTACAGCCCTTTTTTGTTTAACTCAGATCTTACAGCAAGCCTCAGCGAATAGAATTCGCGGCTTTGCAAACCAAGTCCGCCTGCGCGGACTAAGACCAAATTAAAAGCCTTGAACCTGCGCTCGGCAGGTTTCGTTTGTGTAGCCGCGGTTTCAACCGCCAGATACTGATCGCCTACACAGTAGTTGAGCGAAGTGCGAGATAGATAGATTACAAATATTTTTAATTTGCAATCTCCTCCCGAAATACTTGCACTTTACCATCAGGTGCTAAAACTAGCCTAATTCTGGGGGTTTGACCGTCTTTGATGGAGGAAACAAAGCGTTCACCGATTAGGGGCATACCAGTCTCATCAATGTATGTTCTTGCTGCCTGCCCAAGGGGTTCAATGCGTTGAATGGTGCCGTCAACATCCAGTAACAGGCTGTATTCCAAGGTTTGCTTCAAGCTAGAAGGTGGTTGCCAGCGCTGTTGGAAGAATGTTCTAGCTTCTGCTACCTGGGGGATGTTGTTGGATGCTGTGCGTGTGGGTTGATTAGGAGCGGTTGGGGCGGCGCTAGGCGATCGCGTCTCGGACACAGAAGTGCGGCTTGGTTGTGCCGGAGTACTGCTTGCCCTTTCAGTTGGCGGCACACCACCAGTTGCCTGGGGTAGAGATGCTTCTAAATTAGGATTACGAGGAGTAATTTGAGGACTGACTCTGGGGATGACTACTGTGGAATTGGGCGATCTAGCACCGCTAGTTCTAGCACTTTCCCCAGGAATAAGCACAGCCGTATTTTGCCCTGGAGTTGGTTTAATGATTATTTGCTGAGGTGTTGGGCGGAGACTGGGATTAATTGGAATTGTGGAGGGTGCGTTTACTTTTGGGGCACTGGGAAGGACTGGGTTTGTCCCAGGTACACTTATTGGTGGAATGGAATTCGGAGACGCAATGGAGCCTGTAGGTGGCGGCGGCGGCAATTGCAGAGAGGATAGTGGCGGTATCGATGACGGTTGCAGGGCAATTGGTTGCTGATTGTCACTGGTTGAAGAACCTGGAATACCAGTCGTTGTGGCTGTTTGCTGCCTCTGATTGGGGCGATTAAGAAGTTGCACCATAGTTGTTAAACCCACAGCTAGCAGCAACACTGCTGCAATGCTAGTCCAAGCAGACCGGGCAGGACCAGACCTAGTAGGGCTAAGAGTTGGTAAGGCAACCGCATCAGCGGCATATTCATCAAGCGCGGTTGCTAGGTCAAACAGTTGGAGCACGCTCAGATGAATCACTGATCCCGTCCCCTCAGTAGCCAAGGGTCCCAAGAAGAGATTGTGGAATAGTCCTCTATCTGGTTGTAAAAATATTTTTCTAAAGCGTGTAGCAGTTGGCTCTTGAGAGGCATTTTCTACATTGAGATAGACAGAAGCATCTACAGATTGGGGTTCCTCCGACAACGGTGGGGAATCGTTGGTTACATCTAGCGCTTGTGGGGTGGAAGACACTGCGCTATCTGAAGTTGCCTCTCCTGAAAAAACGGCATTGAATTGGTTAGGCGGATTGAGCAAATCTTGCACGTAGTTTGTGACCGCTTCTTGGAGGATTTCGAGTTGGTCGCGATCGCCGTGAATGCTTACCCGTTGTTCTTCCGGCAGTCGCGGGTCATCGAAGCGCAGCTCAAACCGCAGCTGCTTCAATACTGAGCGTCCCATCCAGCGAGATAAAGGTGAGCTAAAAGACACGATTTCCAGCGTACAAGTGGGTGGAGTGTAGCGGCGTAGAACTGAATTTGACAGGGGCATATTAAAGAATAGTTTTGAAAATGAGTTTTGAAAATGAGTTTAAGAGGAAGAAGCCGAAGGCTTGCGACAAGACTCACTGGAGGTTACCTCCAGTGATGTCCGCAAGTTAAGAGTAATTTTTTTAACTTAAACGTTCAACACTTTAAAACTCTTAACTATTTTTAGCCTCCTCTTGTGAGCGGTCTAGGAGCGCTAACCAGAAGCGGCGATGACCGCTAGGACCGCTGTAAAACAGTAAATCGATCAGGAGTTTGAGAGCTAAATTCGTCAGTACATCTGTCGAGATATTGTCGTCCATGCGCTCTTGGTAGGTGTTGCTGAAAGCATCAATATAATCTCCCAGTAAGGCGGCTTTATGGGGTTGTCCGTTGTCTTCAGCCACTTGTTCTAAGAGGGCAACAGCGCGACGAATCAGTTCTTGGTGTTGTTTGGCGAGGTAGCAGCTAATTAAAACTAGCGATCGCGCTTCTTCTACATCTAGCTTTTTCCGTCCTCCCTCACCTTTACGTAGTGGATTCGACTGGCGGAGTCGCCATAACGCTACGCGGTCTGGCACTTTTGATTCTAGATTTAGATCAGTTGCCGCTTGGAGCATTGCCTCTGAACCAATACCTGCCAAAGTTTCTAGCGCCAGCAGCACCAAATCTAGCTGGGTTTTGATGTTGTCTAACTGGGCTGGGTTAGGTGGTCTGGTGGGGGTAAGCTCCTCCCACTGAGGATTTGGGACGGACGAGTAGGCGCTAGAGTGCATAACTTTAACAATAATAGATAAGACTGGTACAGGCTGAATCGTTACCCATTTTGAAACCAGATCTCCCGATAAATTGTTTACGATAGCTACCAGCTTACCGTTTTTAGCTTTTGGATTAAATTTAAAATCGCACTATTCGCTATTCGATGTAAGCAACTGTTACACCAGTACCACCATCAGCAGGCTCAGCTGGCTCGTAGCGGCTAACTCTAGGGTGCTGCTGCAAAAAGGCGTGAACACCCATACGCAGTTTACCAGTGCCGTGACCATGAATAATCCACAACGCTCCTTGGGCGATCGCGATCGCTTGATCTAAAATCCTCTCGGCATCTGCAACTCGACTGCCTCGAAGATCAACTGTATTTTGGGATGTCCTAATTGCTGGCACTGGTTGTGGCGGCGGGGCAGATGGGGCTGGTGCGGATAGTGGTTTTGATTTAACTACCGATTCTACTTTTTGACCATCCAGCGATTCAATATCTTCCAGCTTTACAGTCATCTTCATCAGCCCAAACCGGACGGTTACACCATCCTCATCAGACTCACTCAACACCTCAGCGGTTTGACCTAGACGCGGAATCCGGATGCGATCGCCCACTTGCGGACGAAACCCAGCTTTTGGTTTTGCTGGCGGCGGCAAATACTGCTCAGAAATTTGATTTATGGCATTCGTTGCCAGTTGCGCGTCTTGCGCTGTCCCAGATCCTTGCTGCAAGCGGCGAATCACGGCAGCAATTTCACCTTTAGCTTGAGCAAGCGCTTGTTGCACAGCTTGTTCCTGTTGCTGTCGCAACAATCGTTCTCTTTCCTCCAATGAAGCTGCTTTTAGGGACACTTCTTGATACAGACGCTCTGCCTGCTGTAACAGAGCTTGTGCCTCATTTGCCTTGGTTTCCTGAAGGCAACGTTGCGCTTCTAAACCCGCAATCACCTGATTAACGTCGTCTGTTGTCGCACCTAACTGGGTTTTAGCATTGTCAACAACCTCTGGTTTCAGCCCTAGACGACGGGCAATTGTCAGGGCGTTAGAACGACCTGGAATCCCCCACAGCAAACGATAAGTTGGCGATAGGCTTTCCTCGTCAAATTCTACCGAGGCATTCTCAAATCGCTCGTCTTCGTACTTCAGTGCCTTGAGTTCGCCAAAGTGGGTTGTAGCAATAGTTAATTGACTATTGTGAGCCAGGTATTGCAACAGGGCGATCGCTAATGCACTTCCTTCAACCGGATCTGTACCTGCTCCCACTTCATCTAGCAACACTAGGGAATTCCTAGTCATTTCTGTCAAAATCCGACTAACACGACGGATATGACCAGAAAAAGTAGATAAACTTTGTTCTAAAGACTGCTCATCCCCAATATCTGCCAGTATCTTGTCAAACCAGGATATTTCTACAGGTTCACGCGCTGGGATAAATAGACCTACTTTTGCCATTAAAGCTGCCAAGCCCAGCGTTTTCAGCGTGACTGTTTTTCCCCCAGTATTTGGTCCTGTGATTGTCACTACCCGAATTTGCGGTTGAATGATTAGATCAACCGGAACCACAGGCTGACCTTGTTCGTTTTGCTGCTGCCACACCAGGAGGGGATGACGCAGTTGCCGCAGGTTGATAATTTCTTCAGTGCGGTCGATGTATCGCGGCGGATTAGCTCCTAGCCAGAAGCTATAACGAGCGCGGGCGCAAGCTAAATCTATTGTGGTAGCGATCGCTAATAACTGCTCCAAATCCGGTTTGACTGCCGCCACTTGCTCTGTTAAATTCCGCCGGATTACTTCTGACTCGGCTTGCTCTTTTGCCTCTAATTGCCGCAGCTGGTTCCCCAAAGGAACAACAGCATTCGGCTCTATATAAAGTGTGGCTCCGCTGGTGGATGTATCGTGGACAATGCCAGGAATGGCATCTTTTTGGGGAGCTTTAACGGGAATAACAAAGCGATTACTTCTTTGGGTAATTAGCTGTTCTTGCACTGCATTTGCTTGACGCTGCAAAATGCTTTGGAGTACGCGGGTTATCTGGTTTCGCAATTGCCGCAAAGAATTGCGAATGTTAGATAGACTAACGCTAGCGCGATCGCTTACTTGCCCACGCTCGTCAATACAGCGGTGAATTTCCTGCTCCAATTCAGGATAAGTTCGGAGTTCAGCAACCAAGGCTGTTAATACCGGAACATCTGATTGGTTATCAATCGTGCGCCGCAGTTGCCTAGTGCCATTTAGAGTGGTGGCGATCGCTAGAAGTTCATCTCCAGCTAAAATACCCTGGAGTTCAGCCCGTTCTAAGGAATCTCCAATATCTTGAATGCCCTCAAATGGCAAACCACTTGAGCGATTTTCTAGCTGGTAAACTTCCTTAGTTTGCGCTAGCAGGTCTTCGCTTTCGGACTGATTTGGTGGAATTGGGAGATGACGAGCCGCGATCATCCCTAGTTTTGTTGCAGCAAAATTAGACAGATGTTGGCACAGGCGCGGCCATTCTAATAGTTCTAAAGTCTCAGACTGGATCAAAGCTTAGTCAAATCTGAAAATAAGGTGATAATACAAACTATTCTTCGTCTCACCTCTTGAATGTAAGGTGCGATCACGAGCGTATTGTTTGCTTTACTTACGATCATAGTACCGCGTACTACAGAGAAACTCTTACTTGAGGAGTATGTAGTATAGAGTGTATTTATTGTCCTGGAACAATATAACCAGCCTGTCCAATGCAGCAAAAGTAAAAGAACTTCTTAATAGCTGCTTTTAATATTGCTATTCAAGAATGGGTACTTATCCTCATACCAATACCTGTCATTTAAATGACAAGTATTGGTATTAAGCATTTGGAAAAACTTTGATTATGAAACACTCTGTTTCCATTGCTATAGTCATATCGAGTGTGATGTTGGTTCTTACTTCTGTCTATCTGCCTGTAACAGTTTACAGTCAAGTCCAGTTAGCCGCGATTAAGCTAGGTTTACTTTTGCCATTTGTAGTACAAACTCAATATATAAACCCTCCATCATTTCCTTGGCAAACAAGTATTCGCTCTATTTGGGAAAATCCGACGCAGGTTCTGTGGCCACAATTTTTTCTTAATGTGACCATTGTCTTTGGAGGACTCAGCCTAGTTTTGAAATTTTTCAAAGCAATATTTCTAAGAATGAGCAAGCATTAGCTACACTTGCACATTCACTTTCCTTAAATTTAGGCTGCTAGCGGTCTGGGTTTTATTTTTTCTAAGTTAAGCGTTTGCCCCAGACTTCACGATTATTGACCCCCAAGTGTATACCATTGACTCTAAAACGCACTTTGTGATGAGTGCGTCTTGGCGCGAGACAGATCCTCCCTGGAATTTGATACGCTAGCTTAAATAGTCTTGGGAACGGGTATAAGCAGCGTGGATATTCAAATTGGGCGGGGGAAGACGGCTCGCCGAGCCTACGGCATTGATGAAATTGCGCTAGTCCCTGGGACTAGGACACTTGATCCGAGTATGTCTGATGCTAGCTGGCGCATTGGCGGCATTGAGCGAGAA
>JBGTCQ010000060.1:0-29810 GCA_041748755.1 Chroococcidiopsidaceae cyanobacterium
TTGGAGACACTTGATGCTGCGACTGGAACATATCAATAAAATCTACCCCACAGGCGAAGTCCTCAAGGATGTGAACTGGGAAGTCAAACCAGGCGATCGCATTGGCTTAGTCGGTGTTAATGGTGCAGGCAAATCCACCCAACTGAAAATCATTGCCGGGGAAATTGAACCCACTGCTGGAGAAGTGATCCGTCCCACCAATTTACACATCGCTTACCTCACCCAAGAATTTGAAGTAGATCCCAGCCGCACTGTAAAAGAAGAGTTTTGGCGTGCCTTTGGAGAAGCGAACAGAGTGCATGAATCGCTGGCACGGGTGCATCAAGATATGGAAAGTGCCAATCCCCAAGAATTAGACAAACTGATCGATAAGATGGATCGTTTGCAGCGGAAGTTTGAAGGACTGGATGGCTATGGGTTAGAGGCAAAGATTGAGAAAATATTGCCAGAAATGGGGTTTGAACAATCCGATGGCGATCGCCTTGTTAGTGCCTTTAGCGGCGGCTGGCAGATGCGAATGAGTTTAGGCAAAATTCTGCTGCAAAAACCTGATTTATTACTGCTAGACGAGCCAACAAACCACCTCGATTTAGAAACGATTGAGTGGTTGGAAACCTACCTCAAAGGGCTAACTACCCCAATGGTAATTGTCTCCCATGACCGAGAGTTTCTGGATCGCCTCTGTACTCAAATTGTCGAAACCGAGCGCGGTGTTTCCGCTACTTACCTTGGCAACTACTCCGCTTATCTCCAACAAAAAGCCGAGGCCCAAGCAGCACAACTGAGTACCTACGAACGCCAGCAAAAAGAACTGGAGAAACAGCAAGCCTTTGTTGAGCGCTTCCGCGCCAGTGCTACCCGTAGTACCCAAGCAAAAAGCCGCGAAAAGCAACTGGATAAAATCGAGCGGGTTGAAGCGCCGACGGGTGGGTTAAGAACTTTGCACTTCCGCTTTCCCCCAGCACCGCGCAGTGGACGTGAGGTGATATTAATCGAAGACTTGGTGCATAGCTACGACGACAAGATTTTATTTTTAGAAGCAAATTTACTAATTGAAAGAGGCGATCGCATTGCCTTCCTTGGCCCCAATGGTGCTGGTAAATCTACCTTGCTGCGCCTGATTATGGGCATGGAACAACCAACAGAAGGCACGGTCAAATTAGGCGATCATAATGTTATCTCTGGCTACTTTGAACAAAATCAGGCAGAAGCCCTAGAACTTACCAAAACCGTGATGGAAACAATCCATGACGAAGTGCCTGACTGGGACAATCAAGAAGTCCGCACACTATTAGGACGGTTCTTATTCAGTGGCGATACGGCATTTAAACAAGTAGCAGCATTGAGTGGGGGTGAAAAAGCCCGCCTCGCTTTGGCGAAAATGCTGTTGCGTCCAGCCAACTTACTAATACTGGATGAGCCGACGAATCACCTGGATATTCCTGCTAAAGAAATGCTGGAAGAGTCAATCCAGCACTACGATGGCACCGTAATTGTGGTTTCCCATGATCGCTATTTTATCTCTCAGGTTGCCAACAAGATTGTTGAAATCCGCGACGGTGAATTTCGCATCTATCGTGGGGATTATCATTACTATTTAGACAAGATTGCTGAGGAAAAAGAGCAGGCGAAGTTAGAGGCGATCGCTGCTGAGAAAGCAGCTAAAAAAGCTGCCAAGGCTACTGCCAAACGTAAATAATTAGGGACTAGGGAAATGAGAACAGCGATCCCCACCCAAAAAATCACGAAGTCACCAAAAAAAATCTCATAAATAACAAAAATCTCCCTTGCAGCTACAAATAGCAGTGGTATTATTGCGATGAGTTCTACAAATAAAGGGCAATATAATACTATGACCAAAGCACCTGTCGCTCCCGTGGTGCTAGTCATTTTAGACGGGTGGGGCTACCGTGAGGAAACAGAAGGCAATGCTATTGCAGCTGCTAATATTCCTGTAATGAGAAGCCTCTTGGCTGCTTATCCCAAAACCCTGATCCGTACTTCTGGCAAAGCAGTTGGGTTGCCAGAAGGTCAAATGGGTAACTCTGAAGTAGGGCATATAAATATTGGCGCTGGGCGAGTAGTACCGCAAGAATTAGTCCGGATCTCAGATGCCGTTGAAGACGGCTCCATCCTAAGCAGCCCAGCATTAGTGAAAATTTGCACTGAAGTTCGGAATCGGAATAGCAAACTGCACTTGGTAGGGCTTTGTTCTGAAGGTGGGGTTCATTCCCACCTTAGTCATTTGTTAGGATTACTTGACTTAGCAAAAGCACAACAAATCTCCCAAGTTTGTATTCATGCGATTACAGATGGCCGCGATACCCAGACAACGGAAGGTGTAAAAGCAATTGGGCAAATCCAAAATTACATAGACTCTTGTGGAGTCGGGCGCATTGTCACCCTTAGCGGTCGCTACTACGCAATGGATCGCGATCGCCGCTGGGATAGAGTTAAACGTGCGTATGATGTTATGACGCAGGACGAACCCGGAGCTAGTCGTTCTGCCGTTGAAGTTTTAACAGCATCCTACGCAGAAGGAGTCACAGACGAGTTCATTAACCCGACACGAATCGCACCAGGAGCGGTAGAACCAGGGGATGGGGTGATATTTTTTAACTTCCGCCCAGATAGATCTAGACAATTAACCCACGCTTTCGTAAGCAGCAACTTTAACGGTTTTGAGCGCCCGCAAATCAGCCCTTTATCTTTTGTGACGTTTACTCAGTACGAGGCAGATTTGCCAGTTTCGGTTGTTTTTGAACCGCAGAATTTGAATAATATCTTAGGGCAAGTAATTTCTCAGCATGGTTTGAAGCAGTTTCGTACTGCTGAGACGGAGAAATACGCCCATGTCACGTATTTTTTCAATGGTGGGCTTGAGGAGCCGTTTGAGGGCGAAGACAGGGAATTGGTAATGAGTCCAATGGTAGCAACTTATGATCGCGCTCCGGCAATGTCAGCTGCTCAGGTTACCGACGTGGCGATCGCCGCCGTCAAAAAACGCATTTATTCCCTGGTTGTGATTAACTACGCTAACCCAGATATGGTAGGTCACACGGGACAGATACCAGCTACAATTCAAGCAGTTGAAACTGTTGATCGGTGTTTGGGGAGTTTGCTGGAGAGCATTATTCAAGTCGGGGGTACAACGATTATCACGGCAGATCATGGCAACGCCGAATATATGCAAGATGAGCAGGGCAATCCCTGGACTGCTCATACTACCAACCCAGTTCCCCTGATTCTGGTTGAAGGAGAAAAAGCAAAAATTCCCGGACACGGCACTGATGTCGTTCTGCGAGATGATGGTTGTCTTGCTGATATTGCCCCGACAATTTTGGAGATTTTGCAGCTACCCATACCTGTTGAGATGAACGGTAGTTCTCTCCTAAAACCAGCAGAATATGAAGTCCAAGCTACTCGCACTCCAATACGCGCCACACTTTAAAGTTTTTCTGTTAATATTTGTCTAATATGAAATTGCTACCATGAGCATCAATAACATCGTAGAAGCAATCTGGGCATTTTCCGCCGTAGGCTTGACCATTTTGGTATTGCTGCATAGCCCTAAGGGAGATGGAATTGGCGCTATTGGCGGACAAGCTCAATTGTTCAGTAGCACTAAGAGTGCAGAAGCCACATTAAACCGAGTGACTTGGGCGCTGACTGTAATTTTTCTAGGTTTAACTGTAGTTTTAAGCGCGAATTGGCTGGGAAGATAACACCCACAGAACTTCGTGAAAAATACTACTTCTCACCTACATAGACGCGCAGTAAAACCTGTCCGACAGGCAGCATCTAACTGCGGTACGAGTTGGCTGGACATTTTGCGCTTTAGTCAGCGGCGATTACTGGTCATTTTAGGCTTAGCTACTAGCATTGGGTTAGTTGTCTTCACTCATGTCCACTCCACCGTCAATGCTAGGAGTGCAGAATTTCATCAGGTTTCGACAGCAACATCAGCTACGGCTCCGCAACTCCATCCCCTACCTCCGACGCTAGCTAAGTGGCAAGATACTAAAAGCAGCGGTGACTACTTTTCTCAAGTAAAACCAACCGAAGTAGGCTATCTGGTTTGGTCGCAGTTTCCTCTTAAAGTTTATATAGAACCTGAAGGAATTAGCGGTACTGACCAAGCTCAGAAATGGTTTAACAGCGTTTTTCAGGCAGTGCAGGAGTGGAACGTTTATTTGCCTTTGGTAGTGGTAGAGTCAAAAACTGCTGATATTGCGATCGCCAGAGCGCGTCCACCACTAACAACTTCCTCCTCTGGTCAAATTCCACGAGCGCGATCGGCAGAAACCCGCTATGAGCTATATATCAATACATCAACTACCCCAGGTATTTTATCTCACCGCTGCACAATCTTACTGAGTCCCAGCCAGACAAATCAGTACCTACAGGCAGCTGCCCGTCACGAACTCGGTCATGCACTAGGAATTTGGGGACATAGTCCAGTAGCAACCGATGCCCTGTACTTTTCCCAAGTTCGTAACCCACTGCCAATTTCTCCCAGGGATCTTAATACCCTCAAGCGAGTTTACGAACAGCCGACTCAACTGGGATGGACTTGGCAATAGTTTTGAGTTTTGAGTTGATAGAAAAACCCGTTGGAGAGGACAGGTTAGGCAGCACCAAAAATTGTAGCCACATAGGACGCGGGAAAAATATTTACCCTACTCCCCTTGGAACTCCTCGACTAAGCGCTAATAAGCGTAAATGGCCCCCGTTTTAGCAATATTGAGTACCTGCAACCCAGAAGTTTCAGTAGGCAGGATGAGCACCCTGACAGCATTCTTTGTGACGGAAGTTTCATATTTAAGACCACTAACCTCCCCAGACGCAGATTGTGGTGATGGGTCATAAATAGCAATGTTAATAGGCAGGGAAACATTTTTAAGCTGTGCACTAGCTCCTACAGCTAAGTTTTTCTCAGTCCGCTCATCCAGGAAACTGTATTTTAGAGGTGAATCTGTTTGATTCACCAAGGTAACTGTGATTGGGCTATTCGGATTCACCCGTGAAATTGGTTGCCAATAACCAGGCTGATAGGTGCGTGCGGCTGGGTTTTGAGCTGAGACTGGTACTGTCAGACTTACAAAAAGCAAAACTCCAGTAAGCCATAAAAATGTTCTCCAATCGTGCTTTTGCATACTTGCCTCCGCGCAGAAATTATTGTGTGTGGTTAAAGTATTAGGGCTCATTCCGACTACTAAGAGAACTAAAGCTGACACGGCATCCATCTTCTAGCCAAACATATCCTCTTTTGAAGCCCCAATTTCCTCTACAAGGTATTTAACAAACTCAGTTGCAACACAACCCTAAATTTAAAACTTATAACTTATAACTCCTGAATGCCGCTGCTTTAAAACATCGGTATAGAGTTGTTCCAACTGAGTGATATTGTGGTTGAGTGTGTAGCGCTCTAGTACCCGCTGTCGTGCCTTTTGCCCCAACAGGGTTGTTAACTCAGGATGGTCTTGGAACACTGGCAGTAGGGTTCGCAGTTGTGACATTACCCGCTGGGTACTGACAATTACACCAGCTCCCCCCTCCAGAACTTCACCATCTGCTCCAGCATCCGTTGCTAGACAGGCAAGACCACAAGCCATTGCTTCTAGCAGGGATATCGATAGTCCCTCTACCAAAGAAGGCAGCACAAAAACGTCTGCTCCCCGGAGAATTTCGATCCGGCGATTTTCATCGCTAACAAATCCCATCCAGAAGATGCCGTATTCAGAACCATAAAATGGCTTTAAAGACTGCGTTAATGGGCCATCGCCAACAATGAGTAATTTGCTATCAGACCCCATTTCCGCCTGCTTCCAGGCGCGTAGGAGTGCTTCTACGTTCTTTTCTGTAGCAAGCCGTCCTTGATAGACAAACAGACGCTTTGCTTTCAATTCCTCCTTCAACTTGGAAAGACCAGGAGAATACTTTTCGACATCCACTCCGTTAGGAATCACGGCAACGTTTTCTGCCAGTAAACCTAATCGGCCTAATAGGTCTCGCTGAACTTGAGAAAAAACAATGACGCGATCATAGTTAACTAGAAAAGGTGCGTAGAGCTGATACGCCAAAAGTTGCGTTCCCGACTTGAGCTTTGCTCCCTTGCCAGCAAACGGCGTATGGAAAGTCGCAATCAGCGGCAAATTCAGTTCAGCACAAATTTCTGGGAGGAGAAAGTCGAGAGGAGACAAAGTTAAGGAAGCATGCACCAAATTTGGCTTTAGCCGCCGCAGCGACTGGGTCAACACCTTGGTTGCTTTCAGCGTGGGAATCGTATAGACCTGGGATTTATATAGAAACGGCAGGGAAACTTCTGGGCAGTCTGGCCAGTTGTGCGGGTCAACTTCTTCTTGGGCAAAGTGCAAAAAGCTAACCTGGTGTCCCCGATCTAGTAAGGCATTGGTGACTTCTCGGCTATAAGTAACATTGCCACAAAAGGGTGATTTTTTTCCAATCCAGGCAATGTGTTTCTTCTCATGCATTCAGGTTGAGGCTCAATTTTCTGATTTAGGCGTGAGACGACATGAGGAATTAGGCAAAGGTTGCCCTTGCCTGTTGTCCCTTTTTCAGCTTTAGAAGACTTGCTGTGTCTCTGTACGGCAAATATACCAGGTTAAGAGACCTCCTGCGATCACTATCACTGCTAAACTCAGAAAAACTGCTTGTAACCCAATGATGGTTTCCGCCACACCTGCTAAAGCTAGAGGTAAACTTAGGGCAATGTTAATTACGTTGTTCTGAAGACCAAAAACTTTGCCGCGCATTTCCGGTGGAGTTTCTTTTTGAATTGTGGTCTGCGTGGGGATAGCTACTAGAGAGGCAAAGCCGCCTAAGAGGGCAATCAACAGCAGCACAATCCACAGTTGTTTCGTAAACACGGAAAGACCAATCAGTGAGGCTGCAATACCCATAGAGCCATAAAGACTCAGCAGAGTATGGGAAAAACGCTGACCATAATTACCTAAAAGTGTCGCACCTATGGCGATCCCAATCCCCCCAGCTGCTAGTAAAAAGCCAAACTGGGAGGATTTCATACCTGGAATCACCTCTGCCATCCGCACCGCTAAAACTGCCAGGGCAGCAAAAACGGAAAATAGAATTACGAGTTGGATCAAGGCAGTGCGGATGCGACGATTTTGTCCCAGATATTGGAAACCATCGCGCAGGTCTTGGAAAACGTGGGGTAATTCTTGTGCGGGATCTGGGTGTTTTTCGCCAGTTTTAAGCAGCAACAACAACACTCCAGCGATCGCATAACTGCCGCCAACCACCAGTTCTTTGCCTATTCCGGCTGCAAAACCTAGTTGATTTGTTAGGGTATCGGCGATCGCCAGCAACGGTTCACCTACAGCAAACCCCACTACCACCAAAGCCATCATTGTAGTCGTGTAGAGCGAATTAGCCGACAGCAGATGACGATGTTCCACTACGAGGGGAATTACTGCTTGTTCTGCTGGCGCAAAGAACTGGGTGAGCGTGGAAATTAAGAAAGAAAGTCCTAGTAAAATGCCAAAACCCACAGGCAAGCCAGCTATGGGTACCCAGTCCTGAGTCAGCCATAGCAGCACTGGAATTACCAACACTAAACCGCCGCGCAGGACGTTTGTTGCCACCAGCACTGCCTTTTTAGACCACCGATCCACAAACACACCAGCGACAGAACCAAACAGCACTGCTGGGATTGTAAAAGCCATCATAATCGCAGATACCCAGCCACTAATGCTTTGGTTCCCCGTCTGAAAGCGACTTGAAATGATTGCAATCATCAACACCAGATATACCTTATCCGCCAGCTGAGAAAAAACTTGACCACTCCACAAAGCGAGGAAATTGCGGTTTCTCAGGACAGGCAAAAATCCAAGTTCTTGAGCTGAGGCAGCTTCATTTATATCAGTAACATCAGTAATAATAGTAGACTGATTGCCAGAATTGTTTCCCCCCGATGCCACAACACTAACATCCTCACTCTGAGGGGATGTTGATGGTGCAGTATCGGTAGCTAGTTCACTTAGCTGCTCTAACATTGGAGGCTTGCTTTCTTCCACGCTACCATTACCTTCATTCTCGCTAGCTAACGCGGCATCAGATGAAGATCCTGCTAGTGTTTGCTTAGCGAGGTTCTGCTGATTTTCTATTGCTGACATTTTACTGACTGTAGACTTGGAAACAGCTGAAACGTGAGGATGGGAACCAAGATTTTCTGCGTTACTTTTGAGGGAACTTGTCTTGGTAGGGGACGGCGTAAAAATTTCTGTATCCAAATCAGACGGTTGCATCATCTTTATTTAGAAGATTTATTTAGAAGAATTTGGTAAGGAAGCAAAATAACTATCAAGCAAAGCAGCAGAGCGAATTGGGCGACCCAAGTGATACTGGGTATACTGACGCAAAATTTGCTCAATAAATTGCCAACTTGTATCTGAACAAACAGATTCGTCTGGCAATAAGGTATTTAAATGATTTAATTCTGCTCCTGCCAATTGCTGGAGTAGAGTAAGTTCTGTAGCATTAATCCGGGTGTTCAGTACAGGTGTTTCTTGGCAATGGATGACCGTCTGGTAACTTGTAGTTGTTGCCTCGGCTACAAAGCCCTTTTTAGAACTTAACGAAGATGGACCAAGGGGAATCTCCACCAATTCTCCCCTTGTCCTCTTCTCCCCTTCTGATTGTAAGCGTTGCAAGGCAGACAAACTGACAGTTCCGCCTGCTAGTACACTAAATCCTACCCGCCAGTCCGGATCACTAAAATCTGGCGTTAGGGAGCGTTGCGTTAAGCAGCAAACCTGCACTTGAGGTGTTATTCCTGCCAAAGCTAGCAGATGGAAAACAGCATGGGTTAAATGTGCTAATACCAATGTTACCGGTGTGCTGGGTAACTGTTCCAATCGGATGAGATGTTCATTTAGTAAGCAAAATAATTCCTCTTGGGGTTGTTCGCTTAAAGCTTGAGCAAGTACCATTTCTGCTAGATATTGACTAGCCGCCAGTCTGCCTAAGTCTTGACTCAAACCGGAATAAGATTCCAGAGTTTCGGCTTGAGTGATTTTGTCGAGCGATCGCCCTTTAGCAATCAATAACTCATTAACTACAAATAACCCACTTCTGCCGCCCAACTTCGAGTTTTGTTTACGCGCTCCTGGTGCTACTACCCGAATCAAACCAAACTCTTGTGTCAAAATCGTAAGCAGCCGATCTGACTCGCCCAGCGGCATACTTTTGAGATTAATTCCAATAGCTTTATAAGTTCGACTCATAAAAGGGAGTAGGGAGTAGGGAGTAGGGGAAAATTCTTTTACTCGCCTCTTGCTTTATCCAGAGTATCGCGTTGGCGGATCAAATCAGGACCGCGAGATGTGCCTAACCTTGTTGCACCCGCCAATATTAACTCCAAAGCTTGGTCAATGGTACGGATGCCCCCCGATGCTTTAATACCTGCCTGTTCGCGTGCTACTTCTTTCAAAAGCCGCACATCTGCAACCGTTGCCCCCCCGTTCCATCCGGTACTTGTTTTCAAAAATGCTACCCCCGCATCCATACATAATTCAGCCGCCAGTCGTTTTTCTGCATCCGTCAGCAGGGTGGTTTCCAAAATTGCCTTCACTGTTTGTCCGGTTGCCTCACAAATTTCCGCTATCTCCTGGTGCAGTTCCTCTGTTTTTCCAACTTTCAACCAGCTTAAATTAATGACGACATCTAGTTCCGTTGCTCCATTTTCTACTGCATCTTGGGCTTCATATAGCTTTACTGCTGATGTTGTCGCACCAGTTGGAAAGCCAATCACTGTACAGACTTTAGGGTTTTTCCCCCGCAGGAGTTCAGCTGCTTGCCGCACATATGTAGGATGTATGCAAACAGCTGCAAACTGAAATCGATCTGCATCATTACACCACTGCTCAACTTGCTCTGGAGTTGCCGTTGGAGTTAGCAGGGAGTGATCAATTAATGGAGCAATATCAATATCTGGATAGTCTGCTGCCATTGTTTCTGTTCCCAGTGAGCTATTTTTAAGTTTTATCAGGAATCTAGAGCAAACTTTAATTTTAGTAGGTTTAGGTAGTGATTTAGCAGCGTTGGATATGAAGGAATGCGATCGCACCACAGAGTCGCATTACTTCAGCAAGTAAGCTGGTTACTCACTGCTCAGATTTGTTTATATTGGACTTTGGACAAAAAAGAGACAATGCAGAGAAAAGCCATCAAACCCTACAGTACAAATTTGCTACTTTAGAGTAATACATTTTTACTGTGGAGGATAATTAATAGGCTAACAACATAAATTTATACACCTCTGGTGATACTACCCGTGTAAAGACGAGGCAATAAACTAGGGCTAATTCTGAGGAGTCTTACTATGCCCAACTCTAATACCCCAAATCCCGAAAGTTCAGATAAAGGAATTGACAAAATAGCTGAACACATTGCAGAAGTCACTAATGGTGTTTTGAAAGGGATGGATACAGAAAACCGCCAGCCTAAAACTGAGAACTTAGATGACGAACTAGAAAAAGCCGAGAAATTAAAAGCTGAACGTAGAGCAATTTTAGAAGCCGAGTATGAGCAAAATAAACAAAGACTTATTAAAAGGTGGAAAAGGTATTAATCCTAAACATTTCATTTACCTAGATCGCAGTCGATTATTTTCCTATACGGCACAGTTTTCAGATGGACTTCCACAATTACGGCATCTGCTTGAAAGCGTGAATAAGGGAAATATAAATACTGACATTGGATCAATACAAAGAAGAAGTTAGAGAGGTTTCCAACGAAGTAGAAGCAAGTGTAGGGGCTAAATCGATTGTTAGCTCTGTTGCAGGTACAAAGGAGGAAAAGAAAACTCAAAAGCAAAGTATAAAGGACGCTGGCACTACAACAAAATACGAAGCTTTGCAAGCTCTCTCAGAAATCAAAGTTGAACATGATAATTTATATTTATTACTAGAAGAAGACTTGATAGAAGCTGGTCTGTTATTAGAGTTAAACAAAGAGCTTTCGCAGATCGAAAATGCAGCATTGATAAAAGCTAAAGGAGTAGCAAGATTTTTTGATTGGAAATGCTAGCCAAATTATACGAAAAACCTGAAGATATATTAAACCTGGCTAGCGACCAAGTTCAGTTACAGGGTTTTGGTTCTACTAAACAAGAAAATAACGAAGCCAAAAAGAAGTTTATAAGCATTTCTCAATTATTAAGAACTTTATCTATTGGTAATATAACCATTCATATACAAACTGATAGTTCAACAATTGCAACTTCCTTAAATCCAGAATACCTATGTATGACACTTGAACAATTACGGGCAGGATACATTATGGCTGGAGACGTGGAAGTCACTATTGTAGGATTTTCGCCTAAACGACCAAATAGAGGTATTCAATATCCAGGACTAGCAGGATTGATAGATATGAGCGAAATATGGGAAGGGTTTATAGGGCAAGTAGATTTAACTATAGATCCTATAGCTATCTATTTGGAAATTAAAGTTTAAAGAATTAGACTTTGAACAATAGGAATTAATCTGAGCCATTTCACTTTGGATGTATTAGCAGCTAGCTGAAATGCTGTGTACTTTCCCCCAAGGCTTCTACAATCGTTTGCGTATTAGAAGCTACAGTCTTGATATAGGAATCTCCGTTACTGCCAGGAGCGCCAATTGAATTAGAGTAAAGCGGATCGCCTTACCAACCTCGCCCCTAATTCCTCAACCATTTAAAACATCTGGCATAGCATTAACAAGTGCGATCGCGCCCTGTCTACTAAACTACAGCCCCAACAACACCGTTTAGCTGCCACCTGTGCTTTCTACCTTGCGACTGAGTGAGCGCTTTTATGGGCTTGATACAGTTATTCTCATATTCTTTTCATTTTTAGCCTATGGTGTGTTCAGATTATTTTCATTTTTAAGTTGCTAATTTTTATCCCGCAGACTAAAACACGTCAAGAGGTCCACATCCTTGATACCCGTGCGTGAGAAGCCGATAAAGCGCCCTAGCTTACCTGAAGTTCACCGCAGCATTCTGATCCCTAATGTCACAAAGCTTTTGGCGGAAGATGCTTGCTTATGCAGGGCCAGGCTACTTGGTTTCTGTAGGATATATGGACCCTGGTAATTGGGCAACGGATCTTGCTGGGGGTTCCAAGTTTGGTTATACGCTACTGAGTGTCATCTTGCTTTCTAACTTGATGGCAATTTTGCTGCAATCGCTGTGTGTGCGTTTGGGGGTAGCGACGGGGAGAGACTTGGCACAGGCTTGTCGAGACTATTTCAGCCCACGAGTTAACTTTGTTTTGTGGGTTCTGTGTGAAATTGCGATCGCGGCTTGTGACTTAGCGGAATTATTAGGTAGTGCGATCGCCCTGCAATTACTATTTGGTATTCCTCTAGGTTTGGGAGTGTGTATCATGGCCCTAGATGTACTTGTGGTGCTACTTCTGCAAACTAAAGGCTTTCGCTATATAGAAGCCTTGATAATTACATTAGTAGGAACTATAGCAATTTGTTTTACGGCAGAAATTATTTTTTCTCGCCCAGATGCTGGCGGAATTCTACTGGGTTTTGTGCCGAAGTTGGAAATTTTACAAAACCCGGAAATGCTCTACATCGCCATCGGTATTTTGGGAGCAACGGTAATGCCGCATAACCTCTATCTCCATTCCTCAATTGTGCAAACTCGCGCCTGGCAACCTACATCTGAGAAAAAGTGGGAAGCGATTTTTGGTACTATTGATTCAACTGTAGCTCTATGGTTAGCGCTATTCATAAATTCAGCCATTTTAATTGTCGCTGCCGCAACTTTTCACTTCTCTGGTTATCAAGATGTTGCTGAGATTCAAGATGCTTATAAATTGCTTTCCCCTGTTTTGGGGGTAAGTGTAGCAAGTGTAATTTTTGCCTTAGCTTTACTTGCTTCTGGGCAAAGCTCAACACTGACAGCAACCTTAGCTGGACAGATTGTGATGGAGGGCTTCTTGAATCTTCGCCTTGCGGCCTGGTTACGACGTTTATTAACTAGACTAATTGCTATAGTTCCGGCTTTGATTACAATTATTTTCTTTGGTGAACAGAGTACAGGCGGCTTACTTATTTTCAGTCAAGTTGTCTTAAGTTTGCAGTTATCATTCGCGGTGTTTCCGTTAGTCATGTTTACAAGCGATCGCCGTCTTATGGGTGAGTTTGTCAATCCTACATGGCTTAAACTGCTTGCTTGGTTCGTTGCTATTTTGATTGCTGGGCTAAACGCTTGGCTATTGTGGCAAACGTTCTTCAACTGGCTGCACTAGTTTTTACAAGCGTGTGGGGCTAAAACACAAGGGTAATTTGGATCGCCTGTCTCTACTTGAATCGTAGTGTGTTCAATGCCAAATTGATCATGAAGTGCTTGGCATATCCTCGCCAAGAAAGCATCTCCTGGATATCCTGCGGGCATTACCAGATGAGCCGTGAGAGCCGTTTCAGTGGTACTCATTGCCCAAATATGCAGATCGTGGATTTGAGCAACACCAGGGAGTTCGGCAAGGTAAGTACGCACGGCTAACGGCTCGATATTCTGTGGTACCGCATCGAGTGCCAGATTAATAGAGTCTCGCAGCAATTCCCAGGTGCCGAAAACAATAACGGCAACGATGATTAAGCTGACAACTGGATCAAACCAAAGCCAGCCTGTTATCAGAATAGCGATCCCAGCCAGTAAAACCCCAAGAGACACGATCGCATCGCTAGCCATGTGCAGAAATGCACCCTGAATGTTCAAGTCTCGTCGCCCCGACATGAACATTAAGGCAGTTGCCGTATTGATCACAATTCCTACAGCCGCAACTCCGATAACTGTACCTCCAGCTACTGGACTGGGGTTACTGAAGCGCTGAACCGCTTCCCAAGCGATTCCGCCCACAGCTATGAGGAGGAACATGGCATTGAACAGTGCCGCCAGAATCGAGGAGCGACGCAGCCCATAGGTGTGGCGTTGTGTAGCGGGACGACGGGCGAGAATACTTGCTCCTAAAGCAAGCAACAGTCCGAGAACATCACTCAGATTGTGACCTGCATCGGCCAGCAGAGCAAGGGAGTGAGCGAGGAAACCGTAGAGTGTCTCAAGGATGACAAACCCACTGTTGAGGGCAATACCAATCACGAAAGCACGGTTATAATTAGCCTGCCCGTGGTTGTGTCCGTTGCTATGAGCAGAGGACATATAAGCAATCAAACATATATGGCATTAGTTGTAACCATTATGTTCCAAAAAGACTTGGTGTTGAGGTTTATGCTAGCGGACTTTAATTTCCTGCAAAATTTCCTCTACGTGATTAACGCCTTCGGTGTTGTTTTGCACTGAGTATAATTCTTTAGCTTTTTGGAGAAATGCAACTGCTTCTGGAAACTTACCTTGACTCCAGAGAGCAACTCCTAAGTTTTGCCGAGAAGTAGGATCGCTCGGATTGATTTGAATTGCTTGATTAAATGCTGCGACTGCCTCTGAGAATTTTCCTTGACTTCCAAGAGCAATTCCTAGATTATTGTAAGTTTCAAAATTCTTAGGATTGATTACCAGCGCTTGTTTGAAGGCGGCAGCTGCTTCGGGAAATTTATTTTGACTGCCCAAAGCAAGCCCTAAATTATTGTGGGCATTCTCAAACTTAGGATAAATTTCAATTGCTTGGTTGAACGCCGCGATCGCCTGCGCTAATTTACCCTGTTCAGCTAGCTCAACTCCCCTATCATTATACGCTTCTGCCTCATTTGCACTACTGAGTGAGGGCTGCCCAGATATTGCAGGCGATGCCTGAAGGGGCGATGCCTGAAGGGGCGGTTGAGCCATTATAGTCGTTAATCCGACTGTAACAATAAGCCCTGTCAGGACGTGAGGTTTCATAAACATCTTCCTCAGGAAACTCTACAACTGTTTGCTAGGCAAAAAGTGCCAAATTCTCTTTCTCTTTTAGTACGAATTTTAATATTAGCAGCGTTTCAGGTTTACTCAAATAACTCGCCTTATTTGATCTAAATCTATGTTAGACCAAGAATTTAAGTAACCAAGCGGCAGTTGGCGCGATCGCCTGTGGCATTACTCTTGGCGATCGCGGTAGGATACAAAAGTTAATAGTTTGCTAATTTCAAGTTGTAGCGCTAGCTAATATGCCAGTCATCGTTGGAGATACCGTCCCAGATTTTACCCTGTCTTCCCAGTCCGGCTCCCTAGTCAGCCTTAAAGATTTTTATGGTAGCAAATGTGTAGTTCTCTATTTCTACCCAAAAGATGACACTCCTGGATGTACAACTGAATCTTGTGCCTTTCGTGATCAGTATGAAGTTTTTAAGGCAGCAGGTGCAGAAGTTATAGGCATTAGTGCCGACTCACCAGAATCTCACCAACGATTTGCGGCCAAGCACCAGCTACCTTTCACCCTATTAAGTGATAGTGGTAATAAAGTACGAAAGCTCTACGGCATACCTGCAACATTTGGACTGCTACCAGGGCGAGTCACCTATGTAATTGATCAGCACGGAGTTGTCCAGAACATCTTTAACTCTCAGTTCAACTTCAAAGGACATATTGAAGAGGCGCTCAAAATCTTGCAAGAATTAGGAACTTAGGAATAGTTATGAGTTCTAAGTTTTGAGTTAAAAGAGACAAAGAAGTGATTAATTACTTTTAACTCCTTGACTCTTAAATTCAAAACTCAAAACTATTCTTTATTATGTCTTAGTTGAGTGAGACTTTTCTGAATCACTTATGTTGTGGACTTTGCCGTTATTGCTGTCGGTTCCATGTCCGTTGCGGGGTTGAATTACACCAAATCCGCCGTGATTGCGCTCGTAAATCACATTAATCTCACCAGTTTCCGCATTGCGGAACATATAGAAGTCATGATCCACTAGTTGCAGTTGTTCTAAGGCTTCTGCGATCGCCATCGCTGGCATGGCAAAGTATTTAGTACGGACAATTTCGCTTGGCAGTTCCGGTGTGCGATCGCCAATCAGATCCGCCACCACTGGTTCTTCTACTGGAATTATCTTCAATTGGGTATGAGTCTTCTTGTCTTGACGTTTTTCTTTGTACTTGCGTAACTGCCGCGCAATTTTATCGGCTACTAAATCTATGCTGGAGTATAAACTTTCACTACTCTCCTCGGCCCGAATAACACTTCCGTTCGCGTATATCGTCACCTCTGCTGCTTGCCTAGTACTTATTCGGGGATTACGGGCTACTGACAAATGCACATCCACCTCATTCGTCAAGTTCTGAAAGTGACTCACTGCCTTTTCAATCTTTTGATGCACATACTCACGAATAGCATCAGTGATTTCAATATTTTTGCCGTGGATAACTAGCTTCATATTCAATTCTCCCACCTTAAGCAACTTAGCAGTTTAGCTCAACTTCTCGTAAAGATCCAGTTGTGCTTTTAGCACTCAGAAATAAAGGTTATTTTGTTGCAATTTTTACACTTTACGGTCTTTTCATGACACCCATACCTATTAGGATTAAAAGGATTTGCCTATGTTTTCTTTCACAAAATATTTAGCGATGCAGATGTTATTAGGAGTTTTTTCGTTACGCATTCAACCAATTATGCAGCTGCTGGTATTTAGCACTCAACCTCCCAACTATCGAGTGTGTGGTTAAGTTAGAAGAAGCTCCTGCCAACTTGAGGTTCTGCATTCACCCTAACACTTTGTATTTTGGAAAACAAAGAGGTTTAAGTTCTCTTCAAGAACCTTTGCATCTTGTGACATTTCTTGATTTCCAGGTTGTGACTTGAAATAAAACTTTCGGAAATTACGCTTGACATTTGGCATAATTGTGAGTAAAAACATTGTTCAACTTAGCCCAGCCGCAACGTCGCCAATGCTGGTTACACAATCAAGGACTAGTATCTTATCCAGATGCTTTAGAGTGGCAGCGATCGCTTCTGCAACAACGTGTTCACAACCCCAGTTTGGATGATGTCTTAATTTTGTTGGAGCATCCACCCGTTTATACACTTGGACAGGGAGCCAGCCTAGCGTTTGTTAAATTTGACCTTGACAAAAGTAGCTACAGTGTGCATTGGGTTGAGCGAGGCGGCGAAGTAACATATCATTGTCCTGGGCAACTGGTAGGCTACCCAATTTTAAATTTGCAATACTACTGTAAAGATTTACATTGGTATCTGCGGCAACTAGAAGAAGTGTTGATTCGGGTGTTGGCTGTTTATGGGTTGAAAGGCGATCGCCTACCAGGACTAACAGGTGTTTGGCTAGAAGGGCGAAAGGTTGCCGCTATTGGGATCAAGGTAAGTCGCTGGATTACGATGCACGGCTTTGCGTTGAATGTGTGTCCCGATATGTCAGGCTTTGAGCGGATTGTGCCTTGTGGTATTTCTGACAAGGCTGTTGGCAGCTTGGCTGATTGGATTCCAGAAATTAATCTAGAGGAAGTTCGCTCTTCAGTAGCGGCGGCTTTTGCCTCTGTATTTGGCGTTAACTTAGTAGAATATTTTTACAAAAAAAGGGGCTAGGGGCTAGGGTTAGAAAGAACCAAGGAAAACTTTAGTTGTGGGTCAAAAGCCCACTTAAAAATAAATAATTATGTCGAGATACGTAGTACGAGACATAAAACGTCCTTACTTCAATCCCACGTTTTTAAACGTGGGTTCCCTAGCCCCTAGCCCCTAATCCCTAGCCCCTTTGAAAGTCATCTTCTATAAATTTCATGGAAGCCAGAAGTATTAAAGAAGAAGCTCGACGTTTGATTGACAAGCTGCCAGAAAATTCAACTTGGGATGACTTGATGGCTGAAATATATGTTAGGCAAACGATTGAAGCAGGGGTTGCTGACAGTGAGGTTGGTAAAGTTACCTCTGTTGAGCAGGTACGGGCAGACTTCGGATTGTCCAAGTGAAAGTTTTTTGGACGGATACAGCAGTACAGCACCTGTCAGCAATTTACACTTACGTCGCTCAGAATTCTCCTCAATATGCTCAAAGGGTTATCGATAGACTCACCAGACGTTCTGAACAAATTGCAAATTTTCCTCTGTCAGGTCGAACTGTGCTAGAGTTTGAAACCGAACAAATTCGTGAAGTAATCGAAGGTTCCTATCGCATTATTTACTACATCAAGCCAGAGCAAATAGATATCCTTGCAGTTCTACACGGTTCGCAGCAAATTCAACTGCATGAAGAATAGGAAGATTGAGCTAAAAAGGTGCGATCACGATCGGCTCTTCTCTCCCTTTAGAGAAGTGATCGCATCCCATAAATAACCTCGCGGTTTAACGTTCTCGTTCAGCGACGGCTAGGAACCTTTGCAACCACATCAGGGGCGTTCGTCCGTCCGCTGCAACGGAGTTGTTAGATCGCGAACTGTGTTAACTTTCATTATGGACAAAAAGCGATCGCCTTCATTTCCTGCCAGTCATGCTCTCTCAATAACAAAATCTAGCTTTACTTTCAACTATTCGTGTAAGCAGCAAAGTTGATTGAGCATCAGATGCCCTCTATTTAGTTTCTACTGAGCTCGGTCAAGAGGAAAGTAACCAATTTTCTGAAGAAACTCTTGCCCCTGCCTTGACCGTAGCATTGCTGCATAGGCCCTCCCTGCTCTCTCAGCATCACTATTATCAACCCTGATAAGGATATATATATTCCGTATAAGATTATGGGGGTAGTTACTATTTAGTGTAGTAGGTGAAGGAGTTTCCAGATTCTTTTTGCATTCTTCGTTTGGAGCAAAATCTTTACGAGTGTAGGGAAGAAACCAATCAGTTTCTGTCTCCCCAACCTGAATTGGTTTAATCGTTTCTTGACCAAAAATTTCTGTAGCTGTAGCGAAATAGATACCACCGGAAGCGTTTGCAGCCCGATATATACCGCTATTCTCTCCAGTAGTAGTTTGAACTCTTTTAACCTGATTGCCAAGGTTCTTGAGCTCCAGCCAACTAAGAATATGTTTGACTGTACCGCTATCTTCAGGAGGACGTGAAAAGGGCACAACTGGAGTGCTATCTTCAGAACCTAAAACACTTCCCCATGTAATTTGATCATTAACTCCATAAATATTTTTTAACTGAGCGCGAGTAAGTCCTTGAATACTACTGCTGAGACTGGGATTAACAGCAAACGCGATTGCATCTCTAGCAACTAGTATTTGCTCAAGTTGAATATTTTTTCCTCCTTGTTCTTCAATAAATGTAGTTCTATCTTGCGAAACAATTCCAAAATCTAGTGTCTTATCTGCAACTTGATGAGCCTCGTCAGTACCACCTTGACTTGCTTTTAATTGAAGTCCTGTGCGCTCCTCTATGAACTTATCTATCCCCTCACCGCCACATACGACCGGTGCCCAACTGGTGCTACCGCCATACCTATATATTCTTTTAGGGAGATTACTGGTATCAACATTTTCAATTTCTTCATGCTTATGAGGCTCAGGAGGAGTCGGAGCAACAGGGGTAGGTACTGGGGGTGTAAATTGAAGATTTTCGGGATCTTGAGATCCTCTATAAACTAGAGTTGTTACAATAAATAATCCTGCAAAAGCCACAGCAATTGCTCCTAGAGGCTTCCAAAGGAATGCTGAATCCTTATAATCATACTCAGCAAATAGCCACTGCTTAAGGTTCTTTACATCATCATCTGAGAGGCTAAAATCAGTCTGTAACTCCTGTAGTTTCTGCTTTATTCTCTCTTTATCTATATCCCTCATACTGTTGTTCTTTGTCTGCTACCTTGCCTTATCACCTCAGTAAGCTTTATTTTACATAAATTCAAGACTTCAGATTTCTGGATTTGCTCTACATCTTCTTTCCTGAGTCTCAAACTTTTTTCTAGCTCCTTTAATACACCACTTGTTGTTCTACTGAGCGGAAATTGCTGTTCTCTTACAAGTAACAGCGTAAATTGCTCCTTGTAAACTAGTTTCTTTCTTTGTAATTCCCGACTAGGTTCCAGCACTTCTTTTTCGATCTCTCTAGCCCGGTCAGGTGTTAGCTCTAGCACTTTGCGTAACGCCTCCAAAAGAGGACGAGCCCCATCTGGAATCTCACCCTCTTCAGCGTAATTTTTCACAGCTTTCCAGTATACGGACTCTGGTTCCTCAGGCTGTGACCTAGCCAGCAAAATTCCATGCCCTTCTTTGTGAGCAAAGAACTTGGGATTCATTAAAGGAGATTCTTCCTGAACTCTCTTTTTGGCATGCTCATGCAATCCGTGAGCTGAGATGTGGCCATCTTTATCACTATCTGCAACTCCTGTTTCCAATCCTTCAACCAAATAGCGAGTATAAATTGAAAGGTCTGAATCCTTTTGCTCAAAAGAGTATTTAGTTGAGTCTGAAGAAGTTAAAACAGCCCGACCTTCTAAACCTAGTGAGTTTTGCGCTGAACTACCTGAGGCAGGAGACTTTGAAGTCGGTTTTACAATATCTTTGGCATCTAATTGATTCCGAATGTCTACTTTCCCATCAGCCATAGCCATAACATTCGGTGAAAATGCACCACTGAAACAGCAGTCAAGAATCACCACCTGGTGATTGCATCTGCTATTATTCATCCATTGCCGTACACTAGATGCAGCGATGGCTGTTGCCTCTTTTAATGTGCCATCGGAATTTAGCTGTGTGTCACAAGTAGCAAAGAAGAGATCACCTGCATCATTTTTAATACCATGACCGGAGAAGAAGAATAGAGCCAGATCACTCTTGCTGCACCTGACAAATAATTGCTCAATCTCTATCCCCATCTTTCGAGCAGTAGGGTTAGGTAAAGCTATTACATCATATCCACCAATTTCTGAACTTCTAAGAACCTGAGCTAGTCTCTCTACATTCTTAACAGTAGTGCTTAGTGGATCTAGCCCATGCTGGTATGCATTAACTCCAATCAATAACGCTTGCCTAACCATAAAAGTCTACTTGGGATCTATAAATTTTTCTGCAGCTTTGATCGCTGCTAACAACTCTGTCTGGCTACTAGCTTTGACTTTGAGCCTTCTACCATTAGCTTCTACCTCTAATTCAATGACTTTTCCGGTGATGCGCTCGTGCAGAAATCTAAATACTTTCTTAATATTTTCAGCATTAACCTCAGCATTCAGTAGACCTACGAGAAAACCACCTCCAGCCATATTACCTACTGGAGGATGGGGATCACGTACACGAGAGACTTTCTCGATTTCATCCAAGTCTTTCATCTGGGCCAAAAGCTTTTGAACCTCTCCGTCTTTCTCTTCATCACTAAGACTTGGGTCAGTAAAAATAACCGTAAGTTTAATATCTGATGTATTCAACATCCTTATCTCCTGAATGCGTATAGAAATATAATTAATGTATTTGAGAACACAATTTAGAGAGGTTGTAGTACTAGATTTAGGTAGTCACGGTTAAGCTTTAGCTTGAAATTCTTGTAATCACTCTTCTTTTAGCACAATTAACTTCAGAAATATTGACTTCGGATTTTTCAATCATTCTCACACTGTATCCGTTCCGGGGATTTAAGCAGCAGACACAACCGAATCATTTGTCCTAATTGCCTTTTTGGAAGCAATGAGGGAGCAGTTTGTTTTCGACGTACGGCACGAGTTGCCTGGATAATTTATACGTATGTATTAAATCGATGGGGTTGAGGAGTACCGAGTCCGATTGATCCGTGACTCTCATGGGTTTCTAAGAGAATTGAAAAGCCCTAGGTTCCTGATGCCTCTCTTTACCCTGAATCCTTTTCTCTCACCACATTCAAGCGACTTAAGAAAGTACGTAGGCGATCGCTCTGGGGATTAGTAAGAACTTCACGGGCTGTACCTTGTTCTGCCACTTGCCCTTGATCTAAAAACATTACCCGATGGGCTGCCTCACGCGCAAACTGCATTTCATGGGTAACAACCACCATTGTCATGCCGTCGGTTGCTAGCTGCTGCATCACTTGCAATACTTCCCCCACCAGTTCCGGATCTAGGGCGCTGGTTGGTTCATCAAACAGCATAATCTGCGGGTTCATACACAAACTGCGGGCGATCGCTACCCGTTGCTTTTGTCCCCCAGAAAGCTGTTCTGGATAAGCAGCTGCCTTATCAAACAAGCCGACTTTCTCTAGATAAAACCCAGCTAATTTCGCACCTTCTTTGCGGGATTTGCCCAGTACCTTACATTGAGCAAGTGTTAGATTCTCCAAAACACTCAGATGCGGAAACAAGTTAAATTGTTGAAAAACCATGCCCACCTGTGTCCGCAGTTGCCGTAGTTGTTTATAGTTGAGATTTGGTTGAGATAAGTTGATGCCATTGACGATTAAACGCCCCTCGTCAATCGCTTCCAAGCGGTTAAAGCAGCGCAATAGTGTACTTTTGCCACAGCCTGAAGAACCAATAACTGCAACTACTTCTCCCCGATTAATTTCGCCGCTGATTCCTTTTAGTACCTTAAGGGAGCCAAAGTTTTTCTCAATATTTTCAAAAGTAATTGCGGGGGTGAAACTATCCATACTTGTCTCAGACACCTACTTAATCTTTAGGAGCGGATCTTCGCACGTTCTGCCGTTTATTGTAGTGTGGTGTACATCTAGGTGACTTAGAGAAATTTTACGGTGTTTATAGCGTTTGTTGCTTGAAATACAGCGAAAAACGTTATTGCCTCCCAAGTGAGCGGGGGGTTGGGGAATCTTAAATAAGGAATGATATGGCTAGATTGGCTGTTGTCCGTTGGCTGCGTCTTACTCTAGTTCTTGGCTTAAGCTGTCTACTTCTGTGGGGCTGTAGTTTAAATTCCACTACCGCTGGTGCTAAAACCCTGACAGTTGCAACAGAAGCGACGTATCCGCCTTTCGAGTTTCAAACGGCAGAGGGTGAGTTACAGGGTTTTGATATTGACTTAGTTCAGGCGATCGCAACTGCTGCTGGCTTAAGCGTGAAGTTTCAACAGATGCCTTTTGCTGGGATGATTCCCGCTTTACAAGCGCAAACTGTAGATGCAGCAGTTGCGGCAATGACGATTACGGCAGAACGCGCCAAGACTATTTCGTTTTCCAACCCTTATTTTAAATCAGGGCTAGCGATTGCCACCAGTACAACCAATCAAAACATTACTAACTTAGATAGTCTTAAAAACAAGCAAATTGCCGTCCAAATTGGCACTACAGGCGCAAAGCAAGCCGCTGGTATTCCTGGAGCAAAAATTCGCAGTTTTGATGATGCCCCTACCGCTTTACGAGAATTGCTTAACGGTAATGTAGACGCAGTGCTTCACGATCAGCCCGTAATTTTATATGCGATTAAAACGGGCAATGTTCAAGGAATCAAAGTGGTTAGTGAACTGCTGACAGAGGAATATTATGGCATTCCCACGCCTAAAGGATCGCCCAACTTAGTACCGATTAATCAAGGTTTGGCAACAGTGTTAAAAAACGGCACTTATACCCAGATTTATCAAAAGTGGTTTAATGCCCAACCGCCACAATTACCGGAGAAATCTTTAGTTGAAAACCAGAATACATCTGGTGTATTCGAGTTATTTACTTCACTAAGCATAGTTTTAAAATCCCTGCCTTTACTGCTAAGTGGCGCTTTAGTAACGCTGCAACTAACAGCATTTTCTGTCGTGCTAGGTTTGATCAGCGGTTCCCTAATCGGTATTGTTCGCCTTTCGCGTAACCTGCCTCTGCGCTGGGCTGCTAGGGCATATATAGATTTTTTCCGGGGAACGCCGTTGCTAGTCCAGATTTTTATGATTTACTTTGGGCTACCTGCGATCGCCCAAGAACTCGGCATCCCCTTCACCTTAAATCGTCTTACAGCAGCCGTAGTTGCATTAAGTCTTAATAGCGCCGCCTATATTGCTGAAATTGTGCGGGGAGGTATCGAATCAATTGAGCCAGGACAAGCTGAGGCTGCTCAGTCATTAGGCTTAGGTTCAGTGGCAACCATGCGCTATGTCGTTTTTCCTCAAGCTTTTCGGCGGATGCTGCCGCCCTTGGGCAATGAGTTTATCAGCCTGCTAAAAGACACCAGTTTAGTTGCTGTAATTGGATTTGAAGAGTTGTTCCGCGAAGGGCAGCTGATTGTTGCCGAAAACTATCGGGCGTTTGAGATTTACGCTGCTGTTGCTGTGGTTTATTTATGCCTAACGCTACTTTCTTCGCAAGCATTTAGTCGCTTAGAACAGTGGTTTGATCCTGTTAAACGCAAACGTAAAGCTCAATGATTTGATTATTTAACATTAGTTGCTGTTGGAAAGAAAGAGGTTTTAATAGCTCTTGCGTTTAGGCTTTACTTGTGAGATTATTTTTTTATAATGGGAAGATTAACTGAATTTTTAAAATTGCACAAATTTCTATTATTAAATAATAACATTAACTGGCGCAAGCGTAAAGTAGTAAAAGACATAAAATTTAAGAGTTGTGGTATTTACTAGGTAAAGTCCAAGCTTAAAATTTTAATTATTGCGATTATTGCGATGCCGATAAGCCCAAGGCTCAATAAATTTAGCATCACTCCATACACCTTGGCGTTGCTGTTTGGCAACAGATTCTGCTTGCTCTACGATGGTTGCACTGGGACAATTTTTTAAATAGGGGCGATAGACTAGGGCTAGTCCCTCACGAGCCAATACCTCTTGAATTAAGGTGCCATTACTTAGGCGGACTTCACTGATTTTACGACCATAGCGATCGCTGTCAGTCACGATTAGATTCACGCGATCGCCTGCTTGCTTAATTAGCTGCTTCACTCGATTCTGAGCTTGGATACCCCACTTAAATTGGTCACGAACAGCGGCTATTTTACTTGCCCGTTCCTTAGCTGAATGCGGTACTTCCGGCGCATCTACACAGGCAAAGCGCACTTTAATATCTGTTCCTTTAAGATCTGTCACCGTCAGCGTATCACCGTCACTAACTCGCTTCACGGAGTATTCAGCAGGTCTGAATGAAGTTTGACACGCAATTAAACTAAAGACGATGACTGCTATACCGAGCCAGATGAGCGATCGCTGAGTTAGTTTCACAGTCTTACAAATTAGCTGCCGATGCGATGTTAACAGACGGCGAATTGATTCGTCACTGGATTAAATTCAGCTGCCATCAAAGAGAATCAGCGTCTAGGATTAAGTTATGTGAACTCCTCACACTTACCAACCACAAATCGTCAATGAACTTTTTTACTCACGTTTTACACCTGGTAGGGTCTAGTGCCGTTGCTTACTTCACCGCCAACCAGATCCGCGATCCCCTAACACGCCCCAATGTCCTCGCTGGCTTCCAGCTAGCAGAATCCGGCTCAGTGCCTTTTCTAGAAGCACTTGGTCAACGCGCAGCAGCGGAAGGTGATATTTGGCTTGCCGAAAAACTGGCAAAACACGCAGCCGATGAAACTCGACACGGTCACATCTTTGCCCATGCCTTAACACAGCTTAATAAACAAGTTATTGACTTCAAGAGCCTGCCTAAGAATACAACGGACGGTAAGCCAGATGAGCGGCGGCGCAGCCCCTTCTTTGAAGCTTACTTTGAGGGCTACTCGCCAGAGCAGCTTAAACCAGATGCCATTGACTGGAAAATGTTTATGGCTAGCACCTATATTCTGGAGTTAGATGCCAGCAAAGACTTTGCGCGGATGGCGAATGTGCTACCAGAAGATGAGCTAACCAGCCGCAATCTCAAGAAAGGAATGTTGAGCATCGCCAATGATGAAACCGGTCATGCCGCTTATCTTTATGAAGCAATGACGCGGCGGATGCCTGTTGCTGATGTGCAGAAACTGGTGGATGAGTGGCGCACCCGCAAAGTAAACGCAATGCTCGCAATGATTGGCGGTTTGCTCCAGCGCAGTGGCAAACCGCCTTCTTTAGTGCAGGATGGTGTCCCAGTAGAAATGTCAGAAGGTACACAAACCCCTACCGATTTGATTACTGCTTAGGTTGTAACCGTCCCTAATTACTTTAGGAGGGTGAGAAAACTTGTGGTTGGCTTTCTGTTGGGGATTGCTGCTGGCTCTCTTGTTGGTCTAACTTGGAACAGAGTTGGTGGTGCTGCCTCACGGAAAGCCCCGCAATAATGCATAGTCATCACTGCTTTAAAAGCCCAGTGATTTGGCGATACATCACTGAAAGGTAGTGGCAATGTTTCTGCCTGGTTTTGGATACAAGCATTGGCAACTTGACCTCGCGTTGGCTGGGTTTGAACGCTAGGTGTAGACGGCGATACTGTTCCTGGTTCTTGAGCTTTGACAGGAGCAATTAGGGTGGTTGTGGATAGTAGTATAGCTGTTGCTAAAATCTGGAGTTTCATATTCCCAAAGTCGCGCTTCTTTCTCTAGTCTAGTTTTTATTACTGAGAAGAGGCGTAGTGATTGGAACGCTTTTTAAAATTAGGTAGATATACGGTTTATCAGCTAATAGTAAAGAAAATGATTTGAGTAGTCGCTTAATAATTTGCAAGCATCTCAAAACCGCTCAAGTCTCCTATTGTGACAATATATAAATTACAAATATTTCTCGAACAATGAAAAAGAACATCCAGAATTCTATTCCTCATTTGCTAAAAGCTAACGACATTAAGACAATGCCTGAAACAGTTAAAGTTCATGGACTTAATCTTACTGCTATTCGGCACACTAAATCCCTTAGTGATGCAGTAGGGATGACACAGGTGGGTATTCATTTAGTCCGTGTAGAACCAGGAAAAGAAACAACTCAGTTTCACTTCCATCACCAAGAAGAAGAATTTATCTATATTATTTCTGGTAGAGGAATTGCTGAAATTGGTGAATCAGAATTTTCGGTGGAAGCAGGGGATTTTATGGGATTTAGCGCACCATCTCTACCACACTGCATGAAAAACCCGTTTGAGGTTGATTTAGTCTATTTAATGGGTGGGGAAAGGCGCAATTTTGATGTATGTGATTACCCACGACTAAGAAAACGTTTGTTTCGAGTCAATGGCGAGCGCAAGTTAGTAGATTGGGATAATTTAAAACCTTTTTAACCGTTAAAATTTGAAACACTTGAGTTCATAGAGTTTGCTCAATAGCATTTGTTACTCTTGGTATTTGGCTATGCATAGGCAACGTAACAGTAAATGTAGTACCTGTCCCAACTTCACTTACAACTGTAATCTTGCCCCCTTGTAAGTCCACACACCTTTTGACGATCGCTAGCCCTAATCCGGTACCAGGGATATTCTTAACATTGGTGGCTCGATGAAATGATTCAAATAGCCGCCCAATATCTTCTGAGGGAATGCCAATGCCCTGATCTTGAATTTGGAAGATAATTTCTCCATCTTGATAAGTAAGTTTAAAATTAACCGTACTGCCTTGAGGTGAATACTTGATTGCATTCGATAGTAAATTTGTAAGAATATGTCCCAGTAGTTTTTTATCCAGACAAGCATTGGCACATTGACCTTCACTAACAAAGGCGATCGCATGCTGAGTACCTGTACTCAGTTTCATTTCTGCTACTAAATCCCAACTAAACTTTTCTATGTCAAAGTGTGCTGGTTTGACTTCTAATTCGCCTCCTTCTGCCTCACCTATGACTAGAACATCATCTAATAACTCAGTCATTTTTTTAACGCCGATTTTGATTCGCTCAAAGAACTCTTGTTTTTTCTCTTGAGACCATTGTTCACTATAACGTTCTAGAATTTGCGTAGAAGCTAAGATACTGTTTAGGGGATTGCGAAACTCATGAGATACCATCGATACAAAGCGGGATTTAAGTTCATTCAGTTCTTGTGCTTGGAGCAAAGCATTACAAATTTCTGCTTCCACTTGCTTACGTTCGGTAACATTTCTTGAATTTACAACGACTCCATTCAAATTCTGCTCAGCACCTGGAAAGTTAGTTTTTGATTCTAAATAAAGCCATGAATTATCTTTATGACGAAAGCGATATTCTGAGGTTTGGGTTTCACCAGGATTATTTAAAGTTGCTTTAAAAGAAGTAATCGCAGTCGAAACATCATCAGGATGAATAAAATTGAAAAGGTTCTTTCCTTCTATTTCTTCTGGAGATAAACCTAGAATACTTTGGCTACAGGGACTTGCATAGGCAACTGTGCCATCTGCATTCAAAACCATGATTACATCTGAGGAGTTCTGCACTAATGCTTGGAATTTAGCTTCACTTTTAGTTAGTGCTGACTCTATACGCTGACGTTCAGGAATTTCACTCTGGAGTTTTTCATTTGCCGCCTTAAGTTGCAGTGACATCTGACGCGAGCGCAACAGAATTTCTACCTGCGTCTGCAATTCCACCTTCTCGATTGGCTTAGTAATCAAATCATCAATGTGCCACAAGTGCGGAGTTACCATCCCTACATCCTGCTGAGAAGTAATAACGAGAAACGGTAAAAATAGTGGCTGCTCAGCCTCTCTTTTGGCTTGCACCCACTTCCAGTGTTTATCCAGCGATCGCGCATCTAGAATACATAAGTCGAAGGATTGTTCTTCTAAGAGCTCGGCTTGTTCCGCTTCTAAGTCAAAATTGGGAGAAAACAATTGATAGCGTGTTGCTAGCCACTCCGACAATAGGTGGCGCTGCTCTTTGTGTTCCAGAAGCAGTAAAATTCGACCCATACCCATATTTACAGAAAGTGCAGTGCAAGTGTAGTTTTGTTAGTAACAGGAGCGCCCTGCACGATAGAGGCTCGTCTTAAGATCAAGCCTGGATGTAGAACTTCGTCCCCGCCTGGAATACCAGTAGATAAGCTGTCTTGTAGCATTGATTTGATTTTTAGGCCTAGAAAAAATTTATGATAGAAAGGTACAACCCCTAAACTTTATATAGGGAATCTGTACATTATTGCAAGTATAGCAATACCTCTTTAGCTAGATTTAGCTGATAAAGACTTGGGATTCCAACCTGTTCAATGTTTTAAAAAAATCTGAAGATATAGTGAATAATCGGACTACAGCGATCGCCCAAAAACTTACAAGCATTGTCGGTTCAGATGCAGTCAGTGATTGGGAAGATATAAAAGGTATTCGACGCAGACAGATAGCAGCGATTACACCCGCTCCAACCTGCATAGTATATCCCCACACTCAAGCCGAACTCGCTGAAATAATTGCCTGCGCTCACCACAATAACTGGCGCGTTTTACCTTGCGGCAACGGTAGCAAACTCAGTTGGGGTGGAGGAGTGGAAGTTCAACTGGTTGTGAGTACCCAACGCCTAAACCAGTTGATTCAACATGCAGTCGGCGATTTGACTATCACAGTAGAAGCTGGAACTAAATTTGCTGACGTTCAAAATATTCTGGCAACAGCTGGGCAATTTCTCGCCCTCGACCCAACTGCCCCAGAATCTGCAACTATGGGAGGTATTGTTGCCACAGCGGATACTGGTTCTTGGCGACAACGCTATGGCGGCGTTCGCGATCAGCTGCTAGGCATTAGCTTTGTTCGAGCAGATGGACAAATTGCCAAAGCTGGAGGACGAGTAGTAAAGAATGTTGCTGGTTACGACTTGATGAAGCTGTTTACTGGTTCTTATGGAACACTGGGGATCATCACTTCGGTAACGTTTCGCGTTTATCCGCTGCCTGAAGCGTCGGGAACTGTGGTTCTTACTGGCACGGCAGATGCAATTCTCCAAGCTTACATAACCCCGCGCTCTTCTGCTTTAGTTCCTACAGCAGCTGATTTGCTATCTAGTGGCCTTGTGGCTCGTTTGGGTATTGGTCAGGGATTGGGATTTATCACTCGCTTCCAGAGTATTCCTGAAAGTGTCAAGCAACAGTCAACCACACTTTTACAACTGGGGCAACAGCTGGGTTTACAGGGTGCAATATACGCAGCAGGTGATGAAGCTGACTTATGGCAGAAA
>JBGTCQ010000061.1:0-7020 GCA_041748755.1 Chroococcidiopsidaceae cyanobacterium
GTTTCCGTTGTATTGTGCCTCAAGATGATGGTTAGGGTGCAACGCTGCTACTAAATTGAAGATTGTATAAGAAATTGACCAAAAAACAATACATATTTACCACTTCTGGTAAAAAAAACTAGATATAAGTACGGATAATCATCCTTGTAATCGCCGCCCTACTTACGCAGCGGGTTATTTGTCCCCTCTACGAATAACTCGTACAGATATTAGGCAATAACTACGTTTACACTACTCTGCGGCAAGGAAAACCCTACGAAGAGCGTACCAGATTTACTGACAAATATTCAGCCTGATTGTCTTCGTCCCCGATTCCGCTACACTGGGTCATGGTTTATTGCGTCATAATTTGTAATGGAAATCGGACAACAAGTTAAAGTTTGCCGTTTAAGAGATCGGGTGTCTCCCCCAATTATTAAACGGCTGGGACAAGTCGGCACTATTCAAGGCTTCAAAATGCTCGATGGTAGTAACGTTGGCATAGTAGTACAGTTTGAAGACAAATTTGCCACCTGGTTTTTTGAAGACGAACTCAAAGCCATGCAGTAAGGGCTATGTTTGAGATATCTCCCCTCGGCGCGTGGACAATTAATCAATTACCCGCGCTTTTAATCAGAACCGCTCAGGAAATTTAGCAATGTCCCTGATATTAACTTTTTTGGGCAAAGGCGGCACCGGTCGCACCACAATTGCGATCGCCGCAGCGAAGCGCTTGGCCAACCAAGGAAAACGTGTACTCCTGGTGGCCCAAGATACCGGACCAGCAATGAGTTTGCTGTTAAACGCCACCCTTGCTCCCGACCCTCAAGAACTAGAACGCAACCTCCAAGTTGTGCAGCTCAAAACATCTGTGCTTTTAGAACGTAACTGGGAGGAAGTGAAAAAACTGGAGGCTCAATATCTCCGCACACCAATTATCAAAGATGTCTACGCTCAAGAACTAATCGTCTTACCAGGAATGGACAGAGCCTTGGAACTCAATGCCATTCGGGAGTACGATGCAGGGGGCAAATATGACGTTATTATCTACGATGGCAGTGGCGATGTTTCCACATTACGGACGCTAGGCATGCCAGAAAGCCTTAGTTGGTACAGTCGCCGCTTCGGTAAATTGATTACAGATTCCGACCTCGTTAAGACAATTTCACCTTTCATTCAACCAATCGTTAGCACTGTCCTTAACGTCAATTGGAGTGGCGATAACTTCAGCCAACCTCCTAAGCAAGTCACCGATATTTTGGAGCAGGGTAAAGCGGCTCTGGCAAATCCAAAGCGCCTTGGTGCCTACCTAGTAACCACTGACGATCCAGCTGCCGTTGCCACTGCCCGTTACCTGTGGGGTAGCGCTCAACAAGTAGGTTTAACCGTTGGCGGAGTTATTTTCAACTCCCCAACAATGCCTGAAAGTGTAGTAGCTGCTGACTTTTCGCCATTGCCAGTCAGTGCTGTTCCTAAAGCCACAGCGGGTGATTGGCAACCACTGATGGATGCCCTACCCGATTTCACCCAAGCGCCACAGGTTCCCAAGCCTATTGAAATAAACATTGCAGCCCGTGAGGTGCGCCTGTTCCTGCCCGGATTCGACAAAAAGCAGGTGAAACTTACCCAATCCGGACCGGAAGTCACTATAGAAGCTGGCGACCAGCGGCGCAATATCCTGCTACCCCCAGCCTTAAGCGGCAGCACGGTTAAAGGCGCGAAGTTTCAGCATGGTTATTTGATAATTTCGTTTTAATGAAGAGGGACTAGAGGCTAGGGACTAGGGACTAGGGAAGAGGAAATTAGAGCACCCACTCTCTGTATGGGTATCAATCTTTCCAGTCTTAAAACGCTCTATCGCCTCTCAGTGCAAGGTATTTACCCTAGCCCCTAGCCCCTAATCCCTAGCCCCTATTTAGTAGAGCATATGTCCGATCCAACTCCCTCTCCTTTTCCAGACGCAAACTCAGTTGAGGCTGACCAGCTACCTGCCTCTGAGCTGAATATTAGCTCCAATACGGCAGCTTTAACTACCAATCGCAGTGTCATAACCAGGCAAATGCTAGGCATGAAAGGTGCAGCACCTGGAGAAACTTCTATTGGGAAAATCCGCCTTCAGCTAATGAAGCCGATTACCTGGATTCCCCTGATTTGGGGTGTAGTCTGTGGTGCCGCTTCTTCTGGTCAGTACACTTGGACGCTGGAAAATGTGCTGATAGCAGCGGCGTGTATGTTGCTGTCTGGACCTTTGTTGGCAGGTTACACCCAAACGCTGAATGATTTCTACGATCGCGACATCGATGCGATTAACGAACCATATCGCCCCATTCCCTCTGGAGCAATTTCGATTCCTCAAGTAGTAACCCAGATTATCGTGTTGCTAGTCGCTGGAATTGCAGTTGCCTTCGCCCTTGATCGCTGGGCTGGTCATGAATTTCCCACTATGACTGCGCTTGCACTCGGCGGTTCATTCCTGGCATACATTTATTCTGCCCCACCTTTGAAACTAAAGCGTAATGGCTGGTTGGGCAACTATGCTCTTGGGGCAAGTTACATTGCTCTACCTTGGTGGGCGGGTCATGCTTTGTTTGGCGACCTCAATTGGAAGATCGTGGTGATAACGCTGATCTACAGTATGGCTGGGTTAGGAATTGCTGTGGTTAATGATTTTAAGAGCGTGGAGGGCGATCGCCAGCTGGGTTTGAAGTCATTACCAGTGATGTTTGGCATTACCACCGCCGCCTTGATTTGTGTGACCATGATTGACCTGTTTCAAATAGGAATTGCTGCTTACCTAATTAACCTCCAAGAAAACTTGTATGGTGGAATTCTACTGCTGTTGATTATTCCTCAAGTTGCGTTTCAGGATATCTATTTCCTGCGTGATCCTCTCAAAAATGACGTTAAATATCAGGCAAGTGCTCAACCTTTCCTCGTTTTGGGAATGCTTGTCACTGGTTTGGCGTTAGGTCATGCAGGTGTTTGAATTGACGAGGGGGCGAGGGAATTTCCCCTGCTCCTTCGCTCCTCTACATTTCTAACGATTAGTAATTAACTGGAGACGATATCATTCTTCCACACGGTAGCCCAATTCGGCTAACTGGATGCGGGACTGCCGCCATTTTGGTTGCACCTTCACAAATAATTCTAGGTAGACCTTTCCCGCAATTAATTTTTGGATTTGTTCACGCGCAGCACTGCCGATTAGTTTCAGCATACTGCCGCCCTTGCCAATTAAAATACCTTTTTGAGAATCGCGCTCTACATATATGGCGGCGAACACACGAGTAATAGTTGGTTCTTCCTCGACTTTCTCAATCGCGATCGCTACCGAGTGCGGCACTTCTTCACGAGTTAATAGCAAAATCTGTTCCCGCACTAATTCGCCCATAATAAAGCGTTCCGGCTGGTCAGTTACTAAATCGGGTGGGTAGTAGTATGGACCTGGTTCCAGATGTTGAATTAATAACTGCTGTAGTGTCGGCAATCCTTCGCTGTTAAGAGCAGAAAATTTCCCGATCTGCCAGCCGTAGGGTTCAGCCAATTGAGTATAAGTGCTGTCTAGAAGTTGAAAATCTGGCGGTTGTTGGTCTATTTTGTTTAGTCCCAAAATAACCGGAGTTTTGGTATGACTAAGAAGATCGACAATGTAGCGATCGCCTCCTCCCGCCTCTACCGAACCGTCGACCACAAACAACACCACATCTACCGAATTGATTGCTATTCGGGCATTTTGCACTAGCACTTTACCCAACTGATGATGCGGCTTATGAATTCCTGGCGTATCAACAAAAATTAGCTGTGCTTCTGGTGTTGTCAGTATACCCCGCAACCGGTTGCGCGTTGTCTGAGCTACTGGCGACGTGATTGCAATTTTTTGCCCTACCAGTTGGTTCATCAATGTCGATTTACCAACATTGGGACGACCAATAATGCCGATAAACCCTGACTTATATCCAGTAGGAGCTTGAGGGATAGTTGCTTCCCCTGAAAAGTCCAGGAGTCCGTCATTAATATTACTACTCACCTACAAATCCATCCTGATATTTAATCTACTACCTAAATTTTCTCGTGCAAATATAACAAAAGATAAACTCAAGCTCGAATTTTTAGTAATTGTCTCTGCTTAAGTTTAATCTACTGCTTATGCTTAATCTGAACTAACGACTCAAGATGGGACCCAAACGCATTGGAATTCTTACCAGTGGTGGTGACTGCGCTGGTCTAAATGCTGTGATTCGGGCTGTAGTGTATCGGGCTACAGGAACCTACGGCTGGGAGGTACTGGGAATTCGTCAAGCAACGCAAGGTTTGATGACACGACCTCCTCAAGTTATGCCCTTAGAAATTGAAAAAGTTGATTCGTTGCTAACCGCAGGCGGCACACTTTTAGGGACAACTAATAAAGGAGATCCGTTTGCCTTTCCGATGCCCGATGGTAGTGTATGCGATCGCTCTGAGGAAATTATTGCAGGCTACCATCAGTTAGATTTAGAAGCTGTAATTGGTATTGGTGGTGATGGCAGTATGGCAATTCTCCGCCGACTGGCTCAACAAGGTGGTCTTAACCTTGTGGCTATTCCCAAAACTATTGACAATGACGTGGGTGTTACTGAGCATTCCATCGGATTTGATACGGCAGTTAATATTGCAACCGAAGCACTAGATCGCTTGCATTTCACTGCTGCTAGCCATAGTCGGGTGATGATCCTAGAAGTAATGGGTCGTGATGCAGGACACATTGCTATTAGTGCCGGAATTGCTGGTGGTGCTGATGTAATCTTGATTCCAGAAATGCCTTACACGATTGCCCAAGTCTGCCGCAAAATCAAAGAACGTTCTTGTCAAGGCAAGAGCTACTCTTTAGTGATTGTGTCAGAGGCAGTTCGCACAGAAGCAGGTGAACCAGTCGTCATCACCAATCGCTTAGGTCAAAGTCGATACGGTGGCATTGGGCAGTATTTAGCTGATGAAATTTGTAGCTGTAGCGGTGCTGAAACACGAGTCACAGTTTTAGGGCATATCCAACGCGGCGGAACGCCCTCACCACTTGAACGCTTGATTGCAGCTGCCTTTGGCGTTGCCGCAGTTGATTTAATTGCTGAAGCTAAGTACGACCAGATGGTGACATGGCAAAATCGCCAAGTTGTAAGTGTACCGATTGCGGAAGCGATCGCCCAATACCGAGCCGTTGACCCCAGTGGTACTCTAGTTAAAACTGCCCGTGGTTTAGGTATCTGCTTGGGAGACTGACGGTGGGAAGTTGGGGGAGCAGGGGAAGCAGGGGGAGCAGAGAGTATCAGAATTTTAACTGTTTTCTACTAGCCCATAGCCTCTAGCCTCTATTAAGTGCCTGGTAAAGAACGTAAACGCTCATCTAGATGTGTGCGATCAGCCAACGCATGTAGTAACGGACCATGTGAGCCAAATTCTACAATATTAATCGATCCGACTGGGCATCCCAAGCGATAGCGGAAGCGTCCGACATCAATTCCTAGTAAACTACACAGCATAATTCGGATGGTTGCCTTGTGCGAAACAATCAAAACATTGCCGCTGCTGTAACTTTGCTTGATTTCTTCAATTACAAGCATGGCACGAGCCGCGATCGCTACCGCTAATTCCCCGCCAGTTGGTGGATACCATGCTGGATCAGCTAACCAGCGGATGTAGTCATCGTGGTAGTCACGGCTGACCGTTTCTACTGATTGCCCTTCCCATTTACCATAGTTAATTTCCTTCAAGCCATCCCGTAGTTCCAAGTGCATACCCAATGCTTCACACAGCGGTTTAGCCGTCGCAATAGTTCGTTGCATTGGACTACAAAAAATAGCATTCCAAGGTTTGGAGTGATAAGCATTAGTAACAGCCTGTGCCATATCTAAACCAAACGGGGTTAGCTCTGGATCTAGTGAACCACAATAGGCATTTTCTCGACTGAAGACAGTCTGCCCGTGGCGGAGCAAGTAAAGAGTTAAGCTCAAAGTAGTTGTTCTGGTGGTGGTCTGAATCCAGGATACAACTACATTTAGTAGAACGATGTTTTTGCGATCGCCCTTGGCTATTTCAATTGCTGAAACTTATTTATCACTACCTCTATCTCATCCAGCTTAAATAACTCCATGACTTACTAGTGTTGGTATAAAAAATGGGTTTTTGGAATGTTATAAATTTTATTTTCTCGCTGTAATTCCTAGCTAGCAAGAGAAGTAGTCATTTATCTTCTACTCCACTTGAAAATTTAATGTGCCTATATAGAGAATTAGTATTAAAGCAGTAATTTATAAAAGTTTTCCCTAGTTTAAAGATAACCTATGGCAGATGCCCTCTAAACAGCAGACTAGATAAAGTATCGAATAGTAGAACTCCTGACCCATTTGGGAGTTTAGTGTTATGAAGCTTTAGGAGGGACGACAAATGAACGTTTTAGGCAATTTATTTGGTGGGAGTCAGGACGCAGACCACCGTGACTTTATTAATAGATATGAGCAGGGTGCGCCTCATGAGGGCTACTCAGATGAAGAAGTTTTAAACCGATACCAGCAAGTATCCAGGCAGGTTCCCCAAGACGTATATCAAGAATCTGCACAAGAAGCCTTTAGTCGGATGTCACCACAAGAGCGGATGCAGTTTGCGCAATATATGCAGCAGCAGTCACGGCAACAAAATTCCAATTTCCCTGACTTAGACCAAGATGGTCAGGACGATCGGTATCAAGATCCTAGATATCTTGCCCAAGCAACCAGTCGTATGCACCAGCAGCAACCAGATATGCTCTCTCAATTATTGGGCGGTGCTACAGGAGGTCTTATGGGTGGTGGCGGTGGCGGCGGTAACGTCTTTGGTAACCCTCTAGCAAAAGCAGCGATGGCGGGGATAGCAGCGATCGCAGCCAAAAAAATGATGGGTGGTGGTGGACAGCGATCGCAGCAAGGATACGGCAATGTCCGTCCTGCTAGTGAAGATCCTTACGGCGATCCTGCTGACCAAGGCTATTAAATTAAAAAACTTTTTCTTCCTGACTCCTAGAGTTTTACTTGA
>JBGTCQ010000062.1:0-20549 GCA_041748755.1 Chroococcidiopsidaceae cyanobacterium
CGATCGCCACCCAACTAGAGATTACTATTCAGCAAGGTCAGTTTTACCAGCAATTAAGTACGCTCAACAACAACATCGAAGGTCAAGTTCAGGAGCGTACTGGGGAACTGCAACAAACAATTCAGGGACTCGAACAACTAAGCATCCTTAAAGACGACTTTCTCAGTACCGTTTCCCACGAACTGCGAACACCGCTGTCAAACATGAAAATGGCGCTTGAAATGCTCGAAGTTGCTTCTTTATCTGAACGTGAACAGCGCTATCTGGAAATATGCCAAACGGAGTGCAACCGGGAAATAGATTTGATTAATGATTTGTTGGATTTGCAGCGGCTACAAGCAGAGTCTTACGCGATCGCCTCAACAGAAACAATAAATCTCCAAGACTGGGTACCCAATTTTGTTGATTTGTTTCACTCCCGTGCTGTTGAGCGCCAGCATGCCATTGAAGTGGATATCTCCCTAGATGTCCCACCGCTAATATCAAACCTAAAAGTACTAGAACGAATCCTGGCAGAACTGCTCAATAATGCCTGTAAATATACATCTGCTGGCGGTGAAATCATCCTGCGTTTCCGTCATCATCCTGATCGCGAACCGCCGATGACGATTTTTACTATTAGCAATCAAGCAGAAATTCCAGCAGCCGCGTTGTCGCAGGTTTTTGAGAAGTTTTATCGGGTTCCGAATGCCGACCCTTGGAAACAAGGCGGTACTGGCTTAGGACTGAGCCTTGTGCAGAAACTCATTGCGCATTTGGGGGGAACTATCCAGGCTGAAAGCGGCGACGGTTGGACAAGCTTTATGGTGGAGTTTCCAGGCTAGCTAAGTCATAGCGGTTTACAATTTACATCCTGCACCTGGCGGTTGAAACCGCGGCTATACAAACAAAACCTGCCTCCGCAGGTTACCAATCCCTGATTTTTGGTTAGTCCATGCAGGCGGACTAGCCTTCGGCAAGCCGCAAAGCGTCTACGTTTGTACAGCCGCGAATTCCATTCGTTGAGGCTATAGTTCACCCCTCACCTCTGGTGCTTCTCGCCTCTCGCGGAGTTTCAGCAAAATTTCCGCGTGTACTTCGCGAGTAAGCGGGTAAAAATACGCCAAAACTAAGCCACAAATTAAAGCAATCATCGGCAGAGGACCAACGGCAAAGCGAATTGCTTGCAAGGCTGAATCGGGTTGGATTGGTAGTGCAGCTTGACCTGGAACAGCCTCTTTAAAACCAGATATTGCTAAGGCTCTGCTAACTAAATATAGTCCCAAAGCTAGACCGAGTTTTTGGAGGAAAACCATGAAAGCGTAAAAAATCCCTTCACGGCGTTGTCCAGTATTGAGTTCATCTAGTTCAATTACATCTGGAATCATCGACCAGGGAATTAGGTAAGCCGTAGAAACACCAAGACCTGCCATAATTGCTAAAACGTACAGCAAACCGATTTGATCGGGTTGGAGAAAAAATAATCCGGCTTGGGCAATAATCCACAAACTCATCCCCATGAAATAAACAGCTTTTTTACCTAATCGCTTACTTAAAGGGCCCCAGACAAATAACATTAACAAAGCAGTACCTTGAACCCCGATCAGGACTATGGGTACGTCTGATTCTTTGAAGCGCATCCAGTTGACTACAAAGTAGGGAATAATGCTTGCTGTTAATTGCACAGCTAACCAGGAGCAAAGATAGATACCGATTACAAATAGAAAAGGACGGTTGCTGAAGACGATTTTTAGCTGTTCGCCTATAGGTATAGATGGAGGTGACTCAGCAAGAGTGCGTTCTGCTTCAAAAGCTAAGACGCGATCGCGCACCCCAAAAACGCACCAATATAATGACAACACCGAAATCACTCCACAGACTGCTGCTAGAACTAGATACTGTAAAGAGCGATCGCCAATTCTAGAAAAAATAACTTGCGCCAGAAGCAATGACACAATACTGCCGCCGATCGAAAAACTAAATCGAAAGCTATTAAGGCTAGTGCGTTCGTCGTAATCTTGGGTTAGTTCTGGAGTCATTGCCGTATACGGCAAATTAACAACAGTGTAAAATACCTGAGATATTATCCCGACTACCACGTAATACCAAAACAAACTCCACATTTGGGCAGTGCGATCGCTAGCAAATTGCGGTATAGTCCACTGCAAAAAAAAGAAAATCCCAAAGGGAATCGCTCCATAAAACAACCAGGGAAGACGACGACCCCAGTGACGAGATTTTGTTTTGTCCGTCAGCAGCCCCACTAGCGGGTCATTTACAGCATCCCAAATTTTGCCAATCAGCAGGATTCTACCTGCCAATTCTGCCGGAATACCAGCAACATTCGTAAAGAAAATTAGCAGGAAAAATACCGTAATATTCGCAGTGATCGCTGGTCCTAAATCCCCTGCACCATAAGCCAGTTTTGTTTTTAAGTTCAGCTTTTCGCCCGTAGGAGTTTCTTTTGGATAGGCACTAGGGGAAGTATTGCTCATAACACCTCACAAAATACTAAAATAAATGGCTTGCCACTCAGTATTGGATCAGAATTACACCTGTTATGCCAGACCTTTACGTTTCTTGGTCAGATTACCACCAAAAAATTGAGCAGCTGGCAGTCAAGATTTATCAATCAAAATGGGAATTTAACCAAATCGTCTGTCTTGCCAGGGGTGGCTTACGGATTGGTGATATTCTGGCGCGGATTTACAAGCAGCCGCTGGCGATTTTAGCAACTTCGTCTTACTCAGGTAGCAAGAGAGGTACATTAACCTTTTCCCGCTATTTAACTATGACAACAGCTAACTTAGGCTCAAGCATTCTCTTGGTTGATGATCTAGTAGACTCTGGCATCACACTTCAGCAGACTATACCTTGGATTAAGCAGCATTACACCCAAACAACGGAAGTTCGTACCGCTGTACTCTGGTACAAAGCCTCCTCTAGGTTTGCCCCAGATTACTATGTCGATTATTTGCCAGACAACCCGTGGATTCATCAACCCTTTGAATGTTACGAGAACATGAACCTAGCTGAACTAGCAGCAACCTACCAAACTGGTTCATCCAAATAGCCACACACATCGGCAGGGTCACGAGCAGCGCGGCAGATCCAGTCCAGCTACCAAGGCGGTAACGGTTAGGTCACGGTCAGGACAATACTTCTCGGTTTGTGATGTTTAGCTCTTGAAGATCCCCCCTAGCCACCCTTAAAAAAGGAGGAACCTAAAGTAATCATTCCCGTCCTTTATGTACTCTTGCTGGTACGTCTGTTGGGTCCAGTTTATTAAGAACAGTAACAACACCCACTGATACAACTCCTCCTACAATCAAGCCAATGACTAAGAGAATGAGGTAGATGCGCTTAAGATTTTTAATGATTTTTCCACTAGCGGGTGTGTGACCTGATTCAGAATTTGCTACCCAGCTAGAACTACTAACTTCTTGTTCAGGAATGTTCAACACATTCGGATTTTGGGGTTCGTTAACATTGAAAGTATTTGGTGGTTGTTTGGGTAGTTGGTTCATAGGAAATTGGGTCAGGACAGTAAGCTTTGTAAAAGAACTAGGTTGAGCGCGTCCGGCTGTGGAGCGATCGCGCTTTCCTTGGGAAATTAATCGGTTGTTTAACCTATATACTTACAGGCGATTAGGGAGGATTAGTTTTATTGATAGATTCAACTTAAAAGCTGATATGCGCCACCGCGTTCCAAAGCACGTTGGTAAGCTGGACGTGCATGAATGCGCTCAAAAAAGCTCCTGAGTTGCGGCCGCGCGTCTAAGCCTACCTGTGCCGCCACCGCCTCTACAGGAAAGCTCATCTGGATATCGGCTGCGGTGAACTCATCGCCCACAAACCATGTGCTTTTACCCAGTTCGCTTTCTATGTAGTCAAAGTGAAGCTTAATCTGGGGCGTAATAAATTCGCGGGATGCTCCACTGTCCCCTAGCCCGAAATTGTCGCAGATAAGTTTCATCACCAACAAGGGCATTGCCGAACCTTCTGCGTAATGCAGCCAATACTTGTATCGCAGCCGCTCTGCTGTGCCTTGGGTGGGAGCAAGCCTTCCCTCGCCATAGCGCTCGACCAGGTACTCGATAATAGCACCAGACTCTGCCAGGACCAGTGCGTCATCGGTCAGGATCGGGGACTTACCGAGGGGATGCACCTCGCGCAGCGACTCTGGCGCCAGCATGGTTTTCGGGTCACGCTCATAGCGCTTGATTTCATATTTTAGTTCAAGTTCCTCCAGTAGCCAGAGGATGCGCTGGGAGCGGGAGTTGTTCAAGTGGTGGACGACGAGCATGAGATTATTCTTTCAGTTATCTGTTTAGTACAACATGACGAAATACTTGAATGCAAGCTTGGCAAGGCACAACAAGAGTAAATTCTGCAAGTCCTGCGGTTTATTAGAGGAATTACAATGAAAAAGTTATGAGATGAAAGGATAATGCTGGAAATACTTGAATCGATTCAAGTATTTGAACAATAAAGCTAGAGAAATGGGTGAGATGTCAACAGCGATCGCCTTAAAGTCTCAAAGATGAATGCCGAAAATTAGAGCTAGACAACTTCACTAAATTTATGGATAAACAAACTATTGCTAATTCTTCTGTTAATCGCCTAATTACTATTGCTGTTAGTCACTATTGTGAGAAGGTGCGATGGGCGCTTGACTGGCTAAATATCCCTTATGTTGAAGAAAGCCATGTACCACTTTTTCATCGGTTAGCTACCCGTCAGCATGGAGGTAGTAGCGTTCCAGTTCTAGTCACTGAAACTGGTGCTTTTACAGACTCAACTGACATTTTGCACTATCTTGATACACTTGCTCCAGAAGGTCGATATTTATATTCAACTGATCCTGAATTATGTCAAGAGGTTGAGCAACTTGAAGAGTTATTTGACACACAATTAGGAGTTAATATTCGTCGTTGGGCATATTCTTATGGGTTAGATGACACTCAAATGATCCGACAGCTATGGAGCAAAGGGACACCTGGGTTTGAGCAAGTTGGGTTAGCGATCGCCTTCCCTTTAATGCGTCGGGTAGTTCAACAAGCTTATAATGTTACAGCCTCCTCAGCCGCAAGTTCCCTAGTAGAAATTAAGCAAGTTTTCGAGATAGTTAATCAACGGTTAGCAGATAATCGTTTGTACTTGGTTGGAGGTAAATTTTCGGCAGCAGACTTGACATTTGCAGCGTTGGCTGCTCCAGCTTTAAGACCTCCAGAACATCCCATAATATCGTCTCAATCTCACGAAATCAACAGCGAGATGGCAGCAGTGATTCAAGAACTACGAGCAACTCCAGCGGGAGCTTATGCCCTCCGTCTGTACCGACAACGACATTCCAGCTAAATGTCTCAGGACTGACGCAGGCGGTAGGGGACAAGCCCCCCAAGAACACTAACGCACCTTGTTAGTTTTTCCGAAAAATGTTGTAATCTTCCTATTGTTGAAAGATTTGAGAGTTGGCGCAGTCCACCGCAGACAGCGCTTTATTCCGCAAAAAGGCTCGGATTGCTAAACCGATATGGTTGCGCTGCGCTCGACTCCGCAGCACTGCGGGAAGTCCACGATGATATTCCTCAATCGTCCAAGCAAATGCCATCTTCAGCCGTTTAGGTTCACTCATGCCCAAGTCATTAGTTGCCCAGTATTGAATGTCGCCGTCTTTAGCGACAACCTGGAATACTTTAATGAAGCCATAGCCTTTAAGATGAACGACGGTTCCACTCGTGGCAATTTCAACTTCGCTTACCGGGTGATTGCCTGTATTGTCTGGGTTCACGAGCCGATTGCGTATAGAGGCGTGTCAGCCAAATCCAACCACAGTTGCGAATCAGCTTCAGATTGTCCAGACTACTAAACTAACTATCGAATACCACACCATCCGGCTTGAATCCCCACTCTTGGACACGACTAAGTATCGCTCGAAAGTGGTCGTTCTTAGTTGTGTTCACACTTTTCTCATCCATTGGACGGAGCGGAGTTGTCGAGGTTTGTCTCAAGCAGCTCCTCCCCCTCGTTAACGGACTAAATGACCTAAAGGAGTTCGGGTCCCAACTCATCTGGCAGCACTGGTTCCTGCACCTGCTCGCTGAACACAGGCAGGTTTTCGACGACTGTGACCCGCTCCTCGCTCAGCGGCACCTGGATCTCCTCACTGGTGCGTAACTCCTCTCGCCGCACTGTTTCCTGCACCTGCTCAGTCTGGTGAACTTCGCGCTTGCCGACGATCACCTCCTCACTGACCACAGGCAGCTTTGCGACCGTGACCTGCTCCTCGCTCAGCGGCACCCGGATCTCCTCACTGGTGCCGATCTCGCCTGTGGCTACTTCTCCATTAGTTACCCGCCGGCGCGTGATGATCAGTTCCTCGCGCGTCACGGGCACCTGCACTGTCTGCATCTCGGTGATTACCTCCTTGCGCAGCGTCACTTCGCCGGTCTGCACCCGTCGTTTGTTCACCTGCAGCACTTCCTTAAGCAGCTCGAGGCGTTGGGCTCCTTTGCTCGTCATCACAGGTTCCGCAGCAGTGGTTGAGGTGGTGGGGGAGTTTAAGTGTACCAAGCCAGTGTCTGCTCCGTAACGCTCCAGAATCGATATCGCCTCACTCGCCTGGCTGCCCGCGTGCAATGTGAGCAGCACTCCGCCCGCCTCCAGGTGGTCCTGGAAGTATTGCGTGTCCTCCTTAGTAAGTCCCTGGTCGACCAGTTCGTCAAGCATGATGGCAGTGTGCTCAGGTGTCCCGCCTAGGTCGGTCAACTCCTCTATCTGGTTCTTCGTGAACCCGGATGCCTGCAATTCCCGAACAGCCTTATTGGCGCTCTTGCGATCGCTGAACAAGCCTGCCACCGTGCTGCCCATCGACACGTTGCTGTTGGTTTCCATTTGTTTTTTCCTTGAATTGAAGGTTTAATTTTGCCTTGCTCTGACCAGCGCGTGATCACCGACTTAGAGGGTCGATTTGCCGCCGCGGGTCAGGAACTGGCGAATGCTGTCTTGATGATGCCATGAATCTGACGCACCCTGTGACTACCTATAAGTTCACTGGTTCAGTGCCAGAAGTGTCAGGTTAGATCAAGTTTATTTTCCCCAGTGGTCTTCATGCTTGAGCTGAAATTTAAGTGTTTAGACACCTTTAAAGAGGTGGAAGTGAAGTATTAAGTACCCGGCAATTGAACCCATGTTGTAATCCGAGTCCTCTTTCATCAACTCTATCTTCCCAGTCGTTTCATCTTGAGCTACTAGGACTTTAAGCGTTTTTGTTTGAACGTTAGCGAGTCCTTGGTGTTTGTAACCAATTACTTGGCTAATGCACCTAGTTTTTGATAAGCAAATAATCCCCAACGTTGAACGTAATGAGAACTCTTAAAGAGAGTCGAATCAATTGCTTTTAGCACTTTAAGGCAGTTTGGAAATTCCAGCATCATCCTTACAGTTCGTTTTACCTCTATTTAAGGAATAGATCTGTGTTAAGTCAGTTAATAGCCTGCGCCAAAAACGGGTGAAGATAGCGGTGCGATGTAGACAGTCGAGTGTTAGAGGATTAAGAAGTATTATTAATTCCTTTAAAAGCAGTTATAGCAAAAATTGCAAACGGATAAATTTGCGTTTCTGGCACAGTAGCAGCCCTTTTTTTAGGTTTAAATTTCTTAAATAACGGATAAAATATTTTAAGTCTTTAGGTTATACGCTAAGCAAAATAAAAGGTTAAATTATGCTTAAATCAATGAGTTACCGCGCCCATTGCTGCAAAATGTAAGTGTAAAAGCTAGATGTATCTACCTGATCCATTGCCTGAATTTTACGACCTCCAGGCTGCACCTTAGTACGTCCCTGGCTAGCACCAGTAGCCGCGATCGCAGTTTCCCACTCCCGCAACTGATAAAACTCTGGATGAGCAAGATAAGCAGTAGCCAGCACATCCCAGAAATAATAATCTTGGGGAATAACCAGTGCATAACATTGTCCAGCTAAATCAGATAAGGGATAGTGACGCTGTTTACCCAGCTGACGGACTAACTCGGATGTAACTGGGACATTATTAGTTAAATCTAAAGGACACATAGTAATTGCAATCTGCGTTTGCCATACCCGTTGCACTGAAATTGGGTCCCAATAAGCATTCCATTCTGCTGAACCATCCTGTCCGGCTTCGATGCTCTTTTCCACATTACCAGGAACATTCAGCGCACCTCCCATCCAGACAATTTCTTGAATTTTTGATTCAATTTCTGGTGCTATGTCCAAAGCGGCTGCTACTGTCGTCAAAGGACCAGTTACCATTAACGTCACGGGTTCGGAAGCTTCAAGTAACACCCGCACCATAAATTCTTGCCCTGTTTCTGAAACTAATTGTGTGCTAATTTCTTCGCTTTGGTTAAGAATTGGCAGATGATCCACTATTAAAGAATCACGGCGGTAGAGACGTGGGAAGGGATTAATACCGCGTACTGTGCTTTCGGCAACTGGAACATCACAACCCATTAAATCTAAAATTTTGCGCGTTGCACTAACAGCTGGTTGAGCATAGCAATCGGCTGGGGTGACGATTACTCCCAGTGGTTGGATATGAGCTATTGTCATCAACAGTATGGTGGCGAGATAATCATCAACACCGCCATCGTGATCCATTAATACGAGTTGTTTAGGCATTATAGGAGAATCATTTTATGGACGATTTTATCCAAGCGGCGATCGCAGAAGCAAAACAAGGATTCCTTGTAGGCGGCATTCCCATCGGTTCCGTTCTCGTTAAAAATGGAGAGATTATCGGCAGAGGACACAACAAGCGCGTCCAAGACAATGATCCTGTCACCCACGCTGAAATTGATTGCCTCCGCAATGCTGGCAGAATCGGTAGCTATCAGGATACAACTCTTTATTCCACCTTAATGCCTTGTTACCTTTGCGCTGGGGCAGTTGTCCAATTTGGCATTAAAAAAGTTATCGCTGGTGAAGCTGAGACGTTCCCTGGCGCGAGAAAGTTTATGGAATCTCACGGCGTTGAAGTAATTGATTTGAACCTGGATGAATGCAAGCAGCTGATGAGCGATTTTATTCAGAATCATCCTCAACTTTGGCATGAAGATATCGGGAAGTGAGGATTCAAAAACTATAGGGATTAGGTGGCTATTCACCCCAAATTGGCTTCAAGTCCAAAACAAACCCAGGCAGCAAGTCTTCCCCAGATAGAGTTGTGGGATGAACTACCTCTACCTCTTGACTTGGACGATAAATCTCGACTTTCTTGGTTTTAGGGTCAATCAACCAGCCTAAGCGAATACCGCTACCTAAGTATTCCTGCATTTTCGCTTGCAGTTCTTTGAAGTTGTCAGTTTCAGAGCGTAACTCAATTACAAAATCAGGACAGATGGGAGGGAAGCGCTTGCGTTCGTCCACAGAAAGAGCATTCCAGCGTTCTAGTTTAATCCAGGAGGCATCAGGAGAACGATCGCCACCATTGGGAAGCTTAAACTCAGTGGATGAGTCAAAGCCTACACCAAGTTCTGGATTTTGCTGCACCCATACCCAAAGTTGTCCCAAGAGGCTGAAATTGCGTTTACCTGTTTCTCCTCCCGTTGGTGGCATGATAACTATCTTACCTGTAGGTGTACGCTCCATCCGTAACTCTCGATGGGTGGTGGCAAGTTGGTAGTACTGCTCATCACTAAGTTGGATGATAGAACTGAGGTCTAAGGTGATGGAGTTCATGGCGTAGCCTCCTTTTGGACATCATCAGTACTATTTGTCGCTTTAACAAATTTTGATAGCCTCCTGTACTCTAACGAATGACAACGGTTTGATTAAGGATTAGACCATAACAGGAGTTTTCTGCTGCCGCCGTTGAGTGACAACCATCTGCATATTTCCCGGAGGGGCAACAGTAAGTCCCCGCCGAGTTGGCTTCACGGGACGGTTACTAGCTAGCTTCAATTCGCAGTGCGACAGAATAGTTGCCAACACCAGTTTCATTTCAAACTGGGCAAAGGCAAGCCCGATACAGCGACGGTTGCTGCCACCAAACGGCAGATACTCGTAAGGTGAAAATTGCCTTTCTAAAAAGCGCTCTGGTTTAAACCGTTTAGGTTCTGGGTAGATATCCTCCCGTTGGTGGATCAAATAGATTGAGGGAAGGAGTACAGTGCCTGTCTCAAACTGGTAGCCCATGATCTCCATTGGTGATTTCGTAATTCTAGGGAAGGTACTGATGGCAATTGGGTAAATCCGCAGCGTCTCACAACAAACTGCATTTAGATAGGGAAGTCGGGCAATGGCGCTAGAATCTGCGTTGTCTGGCAGTGTTTTGAGTTCGGACAACAGCTTGTCTTGAACTTCAGGCAGATAATCGATCCAGTACAATGCCCAAGCTAAGGCAGAAGCTGTAGTTTCATGACCAGCAAACAGCAGTGTCAGCAGTTCATCGCGCAACTCCTCATCTGTCATCGGTTCACCCGCCTCATCCCGCGCTGCCAATAGTAAGCTGAGAATATCATCACGGTTGGAGTCAGCTTGCTTTCTTCTTTCTTGAATTTCAGCGATTAGGAGTTGGTCAATTTGCTGCTTTAACCGGAGGAAGCGTCCCCACGGGCTTAGTGGCCCCCAATCCTTTTGTAGTGATGGAAAGAATAGCAACATGGAACTTAAGGGAGAACCTACCGAGTCTAATAGTGATGTGAGGATTTTCCTGAGTTGGTCAAAACGCTGTCCTTCATACAAACCAAAAACGGCGCTGAGGATTACTTGTAAGGAGATTTCTTGCATGGAAGCACGCACAGTAAACGGTTGTCCAACTTTCCACTCACTTATTACTTGTTCAGTAATGGCACAAATTAGCTGCCCATAGGTTCGGAGGCGATCGCCATGAAAGGGAGGCATCAACAGCCGTCGCTGGCGCTGATGGCTACGCCCATTGAGTAAAATTAGTGAGTGTTCACCCAGCAGCGGTAGTAGAATATCATTGGCGCTACCAGTGTCAAATAGCTCTGGATCGGCGGTGAAAATCTGCTGAATCGCTTCTGGGTTGGTGAAATATACAACTAGAGGCGATGTATTTTTTGAGATCACGAAGGTTTCACCATAGAGCTTGGCACGCTCTTCTAAAACCTCCAAGGGGCGAAAAACCCACTTGAGTGTCCTTAATCTGCGGATCAGGACTGGACTACTCGGACCATTAGGTGTTCTCATGGCGACTTGTGTCCTAAAATACTTCTAGTACTGTAAACGCGCATAAATCTAGATTACTTAGCGAAGTGTGATTATGCTGACAATACAATGTATTCAAATTGATCTAAGATAAATTATTACCCAATGTCCAAAGCCTATCCGAACATAAATCATATCTAAGTCATTACTTATCTTAAATTAGAGAATATCTAAGAATAAAGCTAGGATAATTAAATGCTCATAACATATAATTCCAATCTAGTTGATTGGAATTCAATTTCTACACAAAGCATCAACAACTGAGAATTGGCATTAGCTATTACCAGCACTAGCCGAATCGCTAACGCAATCGAGGAGGTCTGCTAGTTCTATAAGAGAAAATAAGCGCATGAGTCATAACGAAATCGCAACACCACAAATAGTTGATTTAACCGACTACGACAAGGAACTGCTTCACCTACCTGGTTCGATTCAGCCACATGGACTACTTTTCGTTTTAAAAGAACCTCAACTACAAATATTACAAGTTAGTAGCAATACCTTTAATTTTCTCGGTCTTCATCCCCAAGAATTGCTGAACAAACAATTGCAAGACTTGATAGATACAAAACAAATTAATTTGATAGAGCACTGTTTGTTACAAGATTTTGAAAGTATCAATCCTCTAAAAATCACAATTAAGAACCAAGAGAAATGTTTAAGATTTGATGGTATAATTCATCGTTGTAACAAAGTGTTAATTCTTGAATTAGAACCTAGTATATCTGAAGAAACTGGAGATTTCTTTAGTTTTTATCACTTAGTAAAAAAGTCTATTGCTAAAATGCAAAATGCAGCTAGCCTGCGTGATATGTGTCAAATTATTGTCAAGGAAGTGCAAAACCTTACAGGATTTGACCGAGTCATGATCTATCAGTTTGGTAGTGAGCAAACTGGCAAGGTTATTGCTGAAGAAAAGCTAGATAGCTTAAGCCCTTATCTAAATTTACACTATCCTGATTCAGATATTCCAGATCAAGCTAAAAAACTGTATATTTTGAATCGATTGCGGTTAATTCCTGATGTTAATTCTCAACCTATAAATCTGCTTCCTGCTCATAATTCAGTCACCAATGAACCACTGGATCTTAGCTACTCGGTTTTAAGGAGTGTTTCCCCTTGCCATTTTGAGTATCTAAAAAACATGGGCGTTACTGCTTCTATGTCAATTTCCTTAGTGCGAGATAAACAATTATGGGGATTGATTGCTTGTCATCATCATTCACCAAAGTTTGTCACTTATGAAGTGCGTACCGCTTGTGAATTTCTAGGACAAATTATGTCTTTAGAGCTAGCTGCTAAAGAAGACAACGAACAGCTAGACTACAAAATGAAAATCAAGTCGATTCAATCAAAGTTTATTGAAGCTATTCCGCAAGAAGAAAATTTTATGGATGGTTTAGTTAGGGACAAATCTAACTTGCTAAACATAGTTAGTGCTCAAGGCGTTGCTATTTGTGCAAATGGTCATTTATCTATTATCGGGAAAACGCCTGAGGATGCAGACATCCAAAACTTAATTGCATGGGTGGAAACTGAAATCAGTAATGATATTTATTACACAGATTGCTTGCCCAAAATCTACCCAGTAGCCGCGAAATTCAAAGATATTGCTAGTGGGTTGCTGGCACTTTCTATTTCCCAAATCCCAAAGAATTATATTCTGTGGTTTCGTCCTGAAGTGCTTCAAACAGTAAACTGGGGAGGCAATCCCAATAAATCAGTTGAAGTTGGACAGGATGGTATCCGGTTGTCGCCTCGTAAATCATTTGAACTATGGCAAGAAACGGTTCGATTAAAGTCTTTACCTTGGAAGGAATGTGAAATCGATGCGGTTCTGGAACTTAGGAGTGCCATTGTGGGGATTGTGCTACGTAAGGCTGATGAACTAGCAAGAATTAATGTTGAATTGGCACGCAGCAACAGTGAATTGGATGCCTTTGCATACATTGCTTCCCATGATTTGAAAGAACCACTGCGGGGAATTCACAACTACTCCAGCTTCTTGATTGAAGATTACGCTAATATCCTCAACGAAGATGGAGTTTCAAAGCTGCAAACATTGGTGCGTCTGACTCAGCGGATGGAAGACTTGATTGAATCCTTACTGCATTTCTCTCGTCTTGGACGAGTGGAACTTTCAATGCAGAAGACAAATCTAAACGAATTAGTTAAAAATGTTATAGATGTCTTAAGCATCAGTTTGAAAGATAAGGTAGATATCCGCATTCCCCGACCTTTACCCTTTATTCAGTGTGACCGAGTTCAGGTTAATGAGGTATTTACTAATTTAATCACTAATGCTATTAAATACAACGATAAAGTAGACAAATGGGTAGAAATTGGCTTTTTAGATGCTGCCGAGCTAGAAAATGAAAACACGCAATTGAGCGAAGATCAGCTGAGTCAAGGTATCGTATTTTATGTTCGAGATAATGGTATTGGAATTCGTGCAAAACACCTAGATACCATTTTTCGCATTTTCAAGCGTCTACATGCACCCAATAAATATGGAGGTGGAACGGGTGCTGGTTTAACTATTGCGAAAAAAATTGTAGAACGGCATAACGGCATCATCTGGGTTGAATCAAAATATGGAGAAGGTAGCACTTTCTATTTCACATTGCAAGGTTAAGGCAAGCAAATGGTAAGTAACTCAACTCAACCATTACTAGCAGTTGAAGATAGTGATGAAGATTTTGAAGCCTTTGGCCGAATGCTGCAAAAAGCATCCATTCCTAACCCTATTTATCGTTGTACTGATGGGGATGAGGCTCTAGATTTTCTATACCGTACTGGGCAGTACATTGACTCTGTAAAGGCACCGCGTCCCGGAATTATTTTACTCGATCTCAATTTGCCAGGAACAGATGGGCGAGAGGTTCTTGAGCAGATTAAGCAGGATAATAATCTTAAAAGTATTCCAGTTGTTGTTTTTACTACATCTTCTAACCCTAAAGATATTGAGGTTTGTTATCAGTATGGAGTTAATGGTTACGTTCTAAAACCAATTGACATTAAACAATTGATGAGAACGATCCAAGTTTTAATTGATTACTGGTTTGAAGCTGTCGTTCTTCCCGATGCAGCAAGGAGTTAGTTGTGAGCCAAAATCACCAGACGATTGTGATTGTGGATGATTGTCTAGAGGATCGGGAAACCTATCGCCGCTATCTGCTCGCTGATGACACATACACCTATAGGATTTTTGAAGAAGAGGATGGGGAAAATGGACTGGAATTGTGCAGATTGGTAGAGCCAGATGTGATTTTGCTAGACTTCTTGCTGCCAGATATTGATGGACTTGAATTCTTGAACGAGTTGAAGCGTCAAATAGGGAAAAATAACTTGCCAGTAGTGATGCTAACAGGTCAGGGAAATGAAGCGATCGCTGTGCAGGCAATGAAAAGCGGCGCTTCTGACTACTTAGTTAAGGGCAGCACTACGGCTGAAAGTCTGCGTCTTGCTATTCACAATGTTGTAAAACGGTTTCACCTGCAATCTCTGCTAGAACAAAGCGAAAAGCGGTTTCACACTTCCGTTGAGACTATGCTGGATTGTTTTGGCATATTCACGAGCATTCGCAATGCTGTTGGTCGAATTGTGGACTTCTCAATTGAGTATGTCAACGCAGCGGCTTGCGCTTACAATTGCATGAGCGCAGAAGCACAAATTGGCTCTTCGCTGCTAAAATTGCTGCCATTTCACGGGGAAGCTGGGCTATTTGATGACTATTGCCGAGTGGTAGAAACAGGCGAACCGCTTCTGAAAGAAGTATTAGTATACGTAGATATTGATCATCAGCACCTAAGTAGAGCTTTAGATATCCGTGCTACTAAATTAGGCGACGGTATCGTTGCTGCTTGGCGAGACATCACCGATCGCAAGCGGCTGGAGTCAGAACGCGATCAGCTATTGACGCGGGAGCAAGCAGCACGGGAAGCAGCTGAAAAAGCAAACCAAGCTAAAGATGTATTTTTGGCAATGGTTTCCCACGAGTTACGCAACCCCCTAAGTGCCATACTCACTTATTCCCAGCTGTTGCAAACTCGAAAGCTAAATGAAGATAAAGTTTTCCGCGCCTATGAAACAATTGAGCGCAGCGCTAAGTTGCAAGCTCAACTGATCGATGATTTGCTAGACATCTCCCGCATTGTCTCCGGAAAATTGCACCTTAATATGCACTTGGTTGACTTGGTACTTGTGATAGAAGCAGCTATAGATATTGTGCGTCTGGCAGCTGATGGTAAAGCTATTCAAATTGAGTTTGTCCTAGCTGATGACCATTCTCGACTTCTTGTTTTAGGTGATGCAACTCGCTTGCAGCAAATTATCTGGAATTTATTATCTAATGCGATTAAGTTTACACCTAAAAACGGGCGGATCAAAGTTCAGCTTAGTTGTACTGATGGTCAGATCCAGATTAAAGTAAGCGATACTGGTCAGGGCATCAGTGCGGAATTTTTACCTTATGTCTTTGATCGTTTCTGCCAAGCTGATAGCACAAATAAACAGGGCGGATTAGGACTGGGATTGGCGATCGCGCGTCATCTGGTAGAACTTCACGGTGGGATTATCCAAGTGGAAAGTCCAGGACTTGGGCAGGGAGCAACGTTCACGATCAAGCTGCCTATTATTAGCGATCGCCACATAAATCAGATGGAGTTTGAAACGGCGATATCTAGCTAGGTGATGCCGTCTTGAGAAACTTCTCAAGTGTTTGGCGATCGCACATAGCCGACTGCGCCCCTGGTTTCGTCGCCGCTAATGCCCCCGCAGCCGCACCCCAAACAACCGCCTGCCACCAGGAAAGCCCTTCAACCAAAGCAGCAGCTAAACCTCCATTAAACGCATCTCCAGCCGCCACTGTGTCAACAGCTGTAACTGGGAATGCAGGCACAAAAAATGTTTCCTCTGGGGTTGCACACACAACACCGCGATCGCCTAATTTGATAATCGCAGTTTCCACACCCCGTTGGCGTAAAATAGCCGCGGCTTCCGTAGCTGAATTTGGCTCATTTACAGTAAAGTCAGCCAGTTGCCCTGCCTCAATTTCATTAGGGGTAATAACATCAACCAAGTGATAAAGTTCATCTGGTACTTTTATCTGGGCTGGTGCGGGGTCAAGTATTACTGTTACACCTGCGTCTCGTGCAGCTTGGGCAGCTGCCAGCACAGCACTTAACGGAATTTCCAATTGCAATAGCAATACGCTAGCGCCTGGTAATAAACTCTTCAGACGTTCTACATCCGTCTCATCTACTCGCCCATTCGCCCCAGGAACAATAACTATCTGATTCTCACCAGTATCATCTACGGCGATCGCTGCTATCCCAGAAGTAACCTCTTGATCCACTAATACATCCTCAGTTTGCACAGCAGCCGTTTGCAGACTATTAATTAATTCACTACCAAAACTATCTCCACCCACACGCCCCACCATCTTTGTAGGTACTCCTAGACGCGCCAAGGCAACTGCCTGATTTGCCCCTTTTCCCCCAGCAGCAGTAAAAAATTCATGCCCCAGCAGCGTTTCACCAGGCACAGGTAACTGGGGTGTCCTGACAACCAGATCCATGTTGATACTGCCAAAGACAATCGCACTGGGCTTAACACCTACTGGTTCAAACATGGGAGATTTATAGGTAATTTGTCCTTGCACTAATTAGGCATTCGTTATTAGAAGATATTATTAAAAAAATGTTAATTTTTCTAAAAAATGGCAATTTTGAACAGAATTTGTAATAGAATTATCTTATAATCGAAATCTGGGCAAAAATAATACTAATATTAATATTTCCATTATAAGTAATATATCACAAAAAACCGCTGAATTTTGCAAACTAGTTACAAAATTAAACTTTTTAACTTGTAACTAATAGCAATCAGCAACATCTAAAATAAAGTGCTTAGCGCAATCCTGTAGCTTTGCCATAACTTACAGGCGATCGCACTAAATCATTTTCTTGAAATCGAGCAAACCGGAACAGTTGCAACTTATCAACCAACGAATTAGTTTCACCTAAAATAAATTGACTCATCAACTCACCAATAATTGGACTCAGCTTATAGCCATGACCGCTGAAACCAACAGCACAATATAAACCTGGCACATGATTGAGGCGATCAATTATCGGTTGATAGTCTGGTGTAACGCCCCAAATACCAGAGTATTTCTCTACAATTCGCCCCTTTTCAAGAATTGGGAAACGATGAATTAATTTTTGGTGTAACTCTTCAGTAATTTGCGGAAAAACTTGCCCTTGAAAATCATCTGCATCTTTGAGGCTAAATTGGGGATGATACTTCGGGTCAGAGTTACCAATACGTGTATATGGTTGACTAGCATCAGAACGGGAGTAGCAGAGGTTAACTAAATCAGAAATAACCGGATGAGTTTGAGTAAATTCAATCGGTCGTTCCACAACTACAACGTGCTCAACAACCGGAGTCACAGGAAACTCTAACCCTAAATGTTCCGTGAATTTCTTTGCCCAAGGACCAACACAATCAATCACAGTACGAGTAGCGATCGCACCATTAGGAGTAACAACACCTTGCACCTCACCGCCAGCATTTAACTGAATTGCACTCACCGGAGTTTGAGTACGAATTTCTACGCCTAAATCTGCGGCGCGTTGAGCAAAAGCTTGTGTTGTTTGGGGTGGAGTGCCATAACCAGAATCGGGTTCATAAGCAGCCGCCGCAACATCGTTAAGATTCAAATAGGATATTTGCTGGAGTGCCTGAATATCTACCAAATCAACATTAATATTCATTGACTTGTGCATCGCGACAACCTGATTGAGCGTTTCTACATCAGATTCTCCAACCAACACATAGTAACCACAGGGATGAAACCCAGCATCGTAGCCACCAAATCGTTCTTTAAAAGAATGAAATCGCTGTTGAGACAGTTGTGCTAATTCTGCTAAAACTGGGTGAGTGTAGTGCGTGCGAATAATGCCAACTCCCTTACCGGATGCACCATTAGCCAGTTGTTTTTTTTCAAGTAGAATAATTCGACCGACTTGCTTTTCTGCCAAATGTAAGGCGATCGCTGTACCGATACAACCCCCACCAACTACGACTATATCCGCTGTCTCAACCATGCGCTGTCATCCAATGCCTTTGCATGATCTTATCCAGCGGCGACTATTGTAACAAGTCTGCAAAGTCAGTGCGAGCGACTCTATTGTACCACCGTACATTCACCGAAGTAATTTGGCAGCAATACGGAGTCGTGCCAAACTCCTTAGTGAAATTACACTTGAGGATTCCCCTAGAAAAACAGCCCTGAGTCGAATCCGCCAATCGCAGGTTTGGCAATACCTCAAGCGTAAGTTGCGCTGGACGTTACCCAAAATCTTAGACCAGTTGCGCCAACTGTTGAAGGAGAAACTAGAAGAACTGACCCCAAAACTAATTGCTTCTATCACGGGTAGGTATTCCATCCTGATGGCTTTATCTGTAGCCAAACTTTAGAGAATTAGTATTACCTAGTATCCTACGCGAATCTAGAGGATTAATCACCTCGTCGTGACTACTTGGGATTCGATTTTCCCTAAACTCTAGACTCGTTTCTTTTCGTTCCGACTTTTCGGATTGATTGTCCTGTTATGTGTAGCCAATTCGCCCGCTTAAACCCCAGGGATGCTGTTTATTTAGACAGATTTACCCTAGAAACGAATCGCACACCTAAATTATTTATTTTACTAGGACTACTTGGACTGAAGCGCCCCCATATCTACTGGTACTCCCGACTTCCAGCCAAGGGCACGGGCGATGTCTGCTTGCAATATTTGACCGCGCCCAATCGCCGGACTGCCCGCCTTGAGGCGGTAATCCCCGTTTGCTTCATTGACAAAGAGCGGATTAGTTGCGACATTTCCACCGGAAAGCCCATGCTGTTCAAAGCCGGTTACTAACGACTGGAAGGCGGCAAGAGAAGTATATGTTAATGAGCATTTGCCTTTTCCTAGTGACCATTTGAACATACTTTTGGCAGATGTATCATAGTAAATGTTGTAATCAGTATTAGCAATCATTGACGCTGATGGTCGGCAGCCTGAGGCTTGAATTGCAGTACCGTCCGCATTCGAGAAAATGTTATTTTTGAGCACATTATTGCTGGTAATCCACGTAATTCCAGCGGCAAGTTCCTTAGGGTCAGTGTTTTTGCGTGCCGAGTCTTTAACTAAAATCTGGGTTTTATTCATCGACAGGGTATTGTTATGCACACGAGCATTAGAAGAATCTGCAATCATAATCCCCACATTATTGTGAGTTGCTACATTGCCAGCAATGATTGCTTCGTGCGAGAGTTCCAAAAAGATGCCAAGACCTTCGTTATATCGAACAGTATTATTCACAACCGTAGAGTTCAAGGTTGTTATGTCCATCCACAATCCAGCGGCAAGGTTATTTTCGACAATATTATTGCGGAAGACTAATCCGTTAGTCCGAAAAAATTTGGCACCCCCGGCACCCCATGTCTTAGCAAAGTGTTCAACATTGTTGTAACTGATTGTATTTCCTTCTACCAATATTTTGTCTGCAATACCTCCCAAACCTCTAAATCCGTTATAACTGAAGATATTACCGCGTACTATGGCATCAGTAGCGCTAGTAAATTTAGCTCCCTGTTCGCCATTCCAAACAAAGATATTGTTCTCAAGCGTTATGCTTGGGGAACCCACACTGATGGCGCTGTCTGCATAGTGGGCAAAACCCAGTCCCCGAATAACGGTGTTGGACGGGTTAGTTTTCCACATGCTAAAGGCATTTGACAGCGCTGTAGCTTCCACTGTCTTGCCTGCTGGTTGGTTTCCGATGTAGAGTTTCTGATTGGTAGAATCTACATAAAATGCCCCAGGAACTACTTTGGCTTTACTTGCTACTTGTCTGAGGGCAACACCGTCGAGATAAACCATGTCTGTGTGACCCGCCAGCGGGTAGTCTGGGTCAATGGCTTCACTGCCCTTAGAGGACCTGAATGAGTATGTCCAGCCATCTTTGCGCCAGGTGGTACCTTCACTAACCCAGCCTGTGACCTCGACACTGCCCTTGAGCAAGGGTTTTTCGTGGGGATATGCTTGTAATGTCAGTTTTTTGTTGAGCCCATTATGTACGTTGCGGTAGACTCCGCCCTTAAAGACAATTGTTGATTCACTTGGAGCTAAGGCGATCGCTTTTTTTACCGACCAAGGCGAGTTATAGCTTCTACCAGTATTAGTGTCCTTGCCGTCTGGTGACACAAAGTAGGCTCCAGCAGGAACTGAGTAGTTGGTGTCTTTAATATCATCAAGAGTAGCAGTACCAGTGCCAGCGGCAGTAGCCACACTTGGGGCAACTAA
>JBGTCQ010000063.1:0-2931 GCA_041748755.1 Chroococcidiopsidaceae cyanobacterium
CAAACGTGACGACGGGACTGAAACCCTACAGACGGCAACTGCAATCTGGACAGCTGGCTCGACAACCAATCCTGTAATTAAAGAACTAGTTATTCCTGAAGAACACCGCGACAAGCACGGTTGTCTCTATGTCACCCCAACGCTGCAACTACTAGACTTCCCAGAAGTCTTTGCTGGGGGAGATTGTGCAGCTAACATGGAGGAATCCCAGCCACCTACAGCTCAGGTTGCCTATCAACAGGGAGCGGCGATCGCTTACAATCTCCAGGCGCTGTTTGAAGGAAAAGAACTTAGTCCTGCTCAAGTACACCTGCGCGGCACAATGCTGAAATTAGGGTTGGGTGAAAGTGCTGCCAGCATCTTCGACCGATTTGAAGTCAAAGGTAAAATGGGTCATTTCATCCGACAAGCTACCTATTTGGAGTTATTACCTACTCCCGTACATAATTTCAAGGCAACTACTCAATGGCTGGTTGACGAAATCTTTGACCGCCATCACCATCCTAGCAACCTTGAAGAGGCTGCCCCAATTATTCAGTAACTCAGTAATTGCATGATGGCAAGCAATGTCTTGTACCTCTACACTACTCCTTCTTATGGAAAAACAGCAATTTGGTCTGATTGGTCTAGCGGTAATGGGTGAGAACCTAGCGCTGAATGTCGAGGGGCAAGGATTTTCTGTCGCAGTTTACAATCGCACGGCAGAAAAGACTGAAAAATTCATATCCAAGCGAGGAGGAGGTAAGAACATTAAAGCTACCTATTCTCCCGCAGAATTGGTCGATACTTTGGAGAAACCCCGTAAAATCTTGCTGATGGTGAAAGCTGGCGCTCCAGTGGATGCCGTAATCGATCAGCTAAAGCCTTTACTAGAACATGGTGACATTATTATCGACGGCGGCAACTCCTTCTATGAAGATACCACCCGTCGCAGCCAAGAATTAGAAGCCATGAACTTGAAATTTATTGGCATGGGCGTGAGCGGCGGTGAAATAGGGGCGCTTTTAGGACCTAGCCTCATGCCTGGAGGAACGGAAGCTGCCTACACAATTCTAGAGCCGATTTTGACTAAAATTGCTGCCCAGGTGGATGACGGTCCCTGTGTCGCCTACCTTGGTTCGGGTAGTGCAGGTCACTACGTCAAAATGGTGCCTAACGGCATTGAATACGGCAATATGCAACTCATTGCTGAAGCCTATGACCTGCTCAAGCACGGCTTAGAACTTAACAACGACCAGTTACATCAAGTGTTTTCGGCATGGAACGCTACTGAGGAACTGAATTCCTACTTGATGGAAATTACAGCTAATATCTTCCAGCATCTCGATGCTGAAACTGGCACCTCCTTGGTGGACGTGATTCTCGATGCCGCAGAACAAAAGGGAACAGGGCGTTGGGCAGTAATGAGTGCGCTAGATTTAGGCGTGCCTGTTCCTACCATTGCGGCTGCTGTTAGCGCCCGTACAATGTCTGCTTTCAAACAAGAGCGCTTAGTAGCAGCTGAAGTTCTTAACGGTACGCCCCCCAAAAAGTATCAGGGAGACGCTCAAGCCTTCACCAATAAGCTGCGGGATGCACTGTACTGCGCTCAAATCTGTTCTTATGCTGAGGGCATGGAATTGCTGGATGCAGCCTCAAAAGCTTACGGCTATAACTACAGTCTAAGTGAGGTAGCGCGGATTTGGAAGGGAGGCTGTATCATTCGGGCTAAGTGTTTAGATTATATCCAGTCCGCTTTTGCACAACAGCCGGATTTAGGCAATCTACTTTTGGCACCTCATTTTAAAGAAGCAATTCTACCTCGGTTACCTGCTTGGCGTGAAGTCATAGCGGTGGCAGCACAACTAGATATTCCCATTCCAGCGTTCAGTAGTTCCCTGGCATACTTTAACACCTATCGGCGCGATCGCCTGCCGCACAATCTCATTCAAGCCCAACGGGACTACTTTGGTTCTCATACTTACGAACGCATTGATAAACCAGGTATCTTTCATACAGAATGGAATCCAGTTGAAGAGCAATCTTTGCAAACTGGTTCTACAGATTAGGGCGTATGAGGGGTAGATTTTGTCTAGCGATCGTAGCCAAATACACTTTTGACTGATGTTGTCAAGCAGATATTAAAAAAGTAGAAATTAGAAACAGTTAATCATAGAAAGATAAGTTTGGAGGTCAATTATGGTTCGCGTTGCAATTAATGGATTAGGCAGAATTGGCAGAGCTGTTTTTAAGCTCGTACTTGATGAGTCACAATTGCAATTAGTTGCGGTTAATGACTTGGTTCCAGCCGAGAATTTAGCTTATTTGTTGAAGTACGACACTGTTTACGGCAAATATCAAAAAAAGGTGGAAAGCGCCGAAAATAGCTTGATTATAGACGGCAAGGAGTACAAGGTTTTTAGCGAAAAAGACCCAGAGCATCTTCCTTGGGGCAATTTAGGAATTGACGTAGTTTTTGAATGTACTGGGATCTTCACAGAGAAGGAAGGTTTAGAAAAGCATATCAAAGCGGGTGCAAAGCACGCAATCCTCTCAGCACCTGCTAAAAGTGAAGATGTTGATACAGTGGTTTATGGTGTTAACCAAACGCCTGATACTGCACCAATTTTCTCCTGTGCTAGCTGCACAACTAATTGCATTACGCCCGTGGTAGAGATCTTGGACAGAAGAATTGGCGTGAAAAAAGCAATCATGTCAACGATTCATGCCTATACTTCTTCTCAAGAAATTGTGGATGGACCGAGTAAGAAACTCCGTCGTGGCAGAGCGGGTGCAGCCAATTTGGTGCCGACTTCTACGGGAGCTGCGATCGCTACTGCTAAAGTGCTACCACAATACGAAGGTAAGTTTGATGGTGTCGCAGTGCGAGCGCCAATTCCTGTTGGTTCAATTGCTGACATTATCTTTGTTACGCAGAAGGAAACAACTGTC
>JBGTCQ010000064.1:0-14202 GCA_041748755.1 Chroococcidiopsidaceae cyanobacterium
AGGCTATATTTCCACGACTATTTAGTGAACCTCTACATATATGCAGAGTTCCAAAAGTTACATACAACTGTGTAATTTCTTTAAACCCTCACTCACTAAACAAGAGCTAGTGGTGGGAGTGGAATTACGATAACAAATGCGTTGGATGCTTTAACTGTGTTGATTCTAGCCGTTAAACTTCAGAGTCATCACCTGTATAATTACTGCTCTTAGTCCAATACGGTACTGATATTTTCCTCAGTGTTGTTTCGCCTTTTGAGGTATATATATAGTTAAATTAAAGTAGTGATACTGAGACTATCAGGAAGTAAATAAAAAGCGTAGGGATCTTAAAGGAGCGTCCCAGTTTTGCGAGAGGAGAGATAATCAGGCAGGATATAAAAGTCGAAAATTAATGTCTACCGATGACTCCAGAACAACAGCAAGCCCTGAAAGAGCACATTCAAGCCATTGTCAAGATTCTGAGGCATACCGGCTTTAGAGAAGTTGACAACGCTGGCAAGGATTGAGCAAGCTGTCCAAAGCCAAGTCCAAAAGCATATCCTGTCAGAAGTTAGTGTTGTTTTATCAGAGGTGTCACAAGCACGAGTGCAGCAGTTAGGCGTATATCCCCATCAACTGAGTCCTGATCTAAAAACCTGGACATGTAAGTGCTGATGTCTCCTACCAACATGCCCCAAACATTGGGTAGTGATGCATTGTAATGGTTTAGGTGCGTAATTAAAGGCTATTGAATTTACTACGTCAGTTAGCAGTTTTTATCTTCTTAAGGTCAAGTTTATCAGGCATGTACCAGCTAAATAATTCTGTAACTTTTTAATGCTGCGACAGCCGCTGGACAACTTCACCTCCTAACAAGTGGTGAGCTTCTTTAAGTAAGGCTGGAATTATGTCAGCGTGGGGACTGCGGGCGAGACATTGCTGTAGGTTTAGGTTGTTAACCTTGTCTGCTTTCGCACCTGGAAACCAGTGTCCGCCATTATCTAGGAGGTTATAGCGCACTTTAGCGTAGTCAGTCATGTCGTAGGCGATCGCCAGATTCCTCAGCCACAAAATAACTGGAATATTCACATTACCAGGCGTTTCGTTGAACTTGGGCAAGTTTATGTGCCAAGTTTTCATCCAATCTTCTCCCAGTTGGGCGTGTGCTTCTTGCTCCAGCCGTGCCAAAATCGGTGGCAAAATCTCAATTGACCGAGTTAATACTTTTAAAGTACGCAAATGTTCCTCAAAATCCTGTGGTCTTGCTGCACCAATACTAAGTGTATGTACTTGGGGATGACTGAGACAAAACAGATTATTAAAGACCATAGGACTAAGAGGACAACACAGGTCTATCAACTTTTGCGGTGGCTTGTAGAGCATTCCGCCTTTATCCGATGGGCTGATAATGAATACACCCATATCGTGACGGTTGGCAGCTAATATCGCCGACCAATTTAGTTGATTGATGTAGTACCAGTGCAAATTAATGTAGTCGAACTGATTAGTTGCGATCGCCTGCAAAATAATATCTATCGCTCCATGAGTAGAAAAGCCGATAAACCTGACTTTTCCAGCGCTTTGCAGCTGCTTTGCAACTTCTAAACAGCCACCAGGTCGGATGCTATTGTGTAGTGCCTCAGCATTATTAATACCGTGCAGTGCCAGTAAATCAACGTAGTCTAGCTTCAAATTAGCTAGTGATTTATTAAAATTGTGCCGAAACTCTTTAGGAGATTCAGTGGGAGAAACTTTGGTCTGGACAATTAGTTGGTCACGCTCTAAGGTGGGCAAAATCCGTCCCAACTGTAATTCAGATGTACCGTAGCCACGGGCAGTTTCAATATGGTTAATCCCAACTTCTATAGCCCGTCGAATTGTTGCTGATAGATTTTGTTGGTTAGCTTGAGGAATTTGCCAGGCTGGGACATCTTGCCACTTAAACTGATAGCGCATTCCGCCGCAGGAGAAAAGCGGCATCTGCAACTCTGTACGCCCAAAGCGTCTGTATTGCATCATATTCTTTAATTTTAATGCTGCAAAGTGGTAACCGCGACTTACCGTAGGCTACGCTAATTGATTCAGAAGATTTGGGATATTTTGCTTAAAAAATCTTTTTTTAAATTTCTCGCACTAGTGACTTACCATCTTTGACTTCGCCAACCAAAACTAAATCTGTCACCCCGATAAATAGACCATTTTCCAAGACACCGGGAATATTATTCAATGTCTTCTCTAAATTAGCTGGATCATTAATAATGTCAAATTTCACGTCAACAACCATGTTGCCCTGGTCTGTAATCACTGGTCCTGCTTTTTTAACTCCCATGCGGAGTTCTGGTTTACCACCTAGTTTTTCAATTGCTCGCATAACTGGGGCGATCGCCATTGGAATCACTTCTACTGGAACTGGAAAGCTAGAACCCAGGCGCTCTACTATTTTCGAGCTATCTACAACGACGATAAACTGCTCTGCCAAGTAATCTACAATTTTTTCACGGGTATGAGCAGCACCGCCGCCTTTAATTAAATTTTTGTGTGGATCAACTTCATCGGCCCCGTCAATGGCAATATCAATGTGGTCAACAGCATCTAAGGTAGTTAGAGGGATGCCGTACTGCTTTGCCAGCACTTCTGCTTGAAATGAAGTGGGAATACCAATGATATCTTTAAGTTCGCCGGACTTGAGGCGATCGCCTAAAAATTGAATTGTATACGCCGTTGTTGACCCCGTACCCAACCCCACAATTGAACCAGATTGTACACGGTCTGCGGCGGCTTTGCCGACTTCCTGCTTCATCAACTTAACGGGATCTGTTGCTGCGGTCATGCCAAAAACTCCTAAATGCCGTGTTTAGTATATAGTTGCCTGGGGCTTTATAGTTGATTCTCACAGTCAATACAGCTGCTATTCGGTTCTTCCGGCAGAATGACTAGTCGTATCGTTAACAAAAATGTTTAAGTATTAGGTAGAACAAATTACCAAAAAATATATGATGCACGATATCAAGTATGACAGCATCGGAAAATAAAGACCAACAGCATCCTATGTGGCAGAGCGATCGCGCCATTGTTAACACCCTATTAGCAGAGGAACCAACTGACTATAACCTGGCGGAATTGGCGCGATTACGAATTCGTTATCGTGGCTTTCCTGGTGCCAGAGATATCCAGGCAGACTTAGACAAAGTAATGCAACAGTGGAGTTATACAGAAGCAACTCTTTACGAACAGACGCGCCAGACTCATGCAGCTGGACCAGTTTATCAAGTTCGAGGTAGAAAGGGTGAAGCAGAAGACTGGAATTAAGGATATTGGTACAGCATTACAGCGCCACTGTCAAGCAGGATGTAGATGCCTAAACCAATCAAAACGAGCGGAACTAGCGCTTTTCCATAGCGAGTGAGGAGTGGGGCAACACGATGGCGGGCTGTCTGGTATGCCAAATAGCACCAAACTCCTACGAGAATAAAGAACGAGCCGAGAATGACTGCCAGACGAGCAAAATCGCTGCTAGCAAATAAAGGTACATAAATGCCGATGTTGTCACCCCCATTAGCAATGGTTACAGCAGCAACACTATATGTTTGGGAACTAACAAAACTTCTAAAGAGCGAATGCTCTGGCGGACTTGAGGCTTCTGGTTTCACTACCTGCACTTGCACTCCAGGTTCCCGTTTAAGCAGTTGGATAATACCTATAGCAATCGGTACTAGACCCAGTAGCCCAATAAAAGCACGTGGCACAATTAATCCACCAAAAAAACCAGGCAAACTAGCAAGGATCAGTGCTGTAAAGCCTAGATATTGCCCAACAATAATCTGTCGTTTACCAAAGGTAGGATTCACCTGTGTAAAGAATACCGCCAGGAGGAAGAAGTCATCGATATTTGTTGCCACAAACACTGCAATTGCTGAAGTAATCGCCTTTATTACCCAACTCATTCCTGCTTTTCCTCGGCCAAAGGAGCTGCTGGGGGAAAGGGCACTTGCGAACCCGTAGGTTTGACTACATTTGACTGTTGCAAAGTACTTTTAATGCTCTTCAACGCGGCACGAAGATCTGGGCTGATATAAATAGATGGCTGTTCTAAACTCGGAGTTCCAGATTTTGCTGTACCTACGGTATTTGTCACTGTATCTAGAGTTTGAGCTACCTGAACTTGTTGCTGTAGCTGATCTGTTGAAGATACCAAAGTACTTAGACCATTGATTAGTTCACGCAGATTTTGTCGAAGGGCAGGATCTCCTGTCAGTTCATCTAGGTCAGATGTAATTTTCTGAGCATTTTGAAACGTAACCCGTGCCGAGTCTAGAGTTTGTTGCAACACCAGCAGATTGGTTGGATTATTCAAAGTATTAGTAATATCACGCAAGTTAGCCGACGCTAAAGCTGCATTTGCGGATAGGGTTTCTAGGTTCTGAATTAATTCTCCCTGATTAAATCGGCTAAGTGTGGGTGAAAGCTCACCTACTGTAGAACGCAGTTGCTCACTAGTCTGGTTGATATTATTTAAAGCGGTAACAAGGGATGAGCGGTTCGTAGTCACCAAATTGTCGAGATTAGTCACTAAACGATTAGCTTGAGCAGCGGTTAAACGTATTTGTTCAGCAGTTGCACTAAATTGATTTGCGGTGTTACTAGTCGAGGCACTGATTTGATTTGCCGTTCGCTGTACTGAATTAGCAGTGGTTGAAAAGCTACCTAGCTGTTGTTGCGTAGCTTTCGTCAAGCTGGAGAGATCGCGGGTGAGGCGAGTTACCCCTGCTGCTGCAAGAGATGCGTTTTTTGCAGCTGCATTAATGTTGGCATACAAAGCTGGATCACTGTAGACACTAGCAAAACGGGTAGAGGCACGAATCAGTTCATCAGTACTGATACCAATCTGACCTTGCAGGCGGGAGCGATCGCAGATAATTAAGGTGCGATTACAATTTGGGTCAAGTGGTTTAGCAACAACTACTCCAGCGGGTAGCGGCTTTAGGGGAGTAATATCAACACTGACTTGACTAATCAGACCTGACTGGTTAGCTTCAACCCGCACGTCACGCGGAATTATGATATCCGCTGGGGTAATTTCAATCTCGACTTCAACTCCATTGGGTCCTGGTCGAACAGCTAAAGTATTACCCACATTAACGCCACGATATCTAACCGCTGCCCCTTCTTGGATGCCGCCAGCATTAGCAAACTCAACTACGGCTGTATAACTGCGTTTGCCAAGATTTAAGCCGCGCAACCATAAAATTAACCCGCCAAATACACTTAGTCCTAGCAGGATTAATAAACCAACTGATCCTTCTCGAACCGTGCGCGATCGCATCTTTTTACCCTCCTGCCATTTATTTTAGAGACAAGGGTAAAGATTGTGCCTTTAGCCTCTAGCCTTTTACCTAACCAATCACATGAATTGGTCCTTGTACACTGCCACTAAAGAATTGTCTAATTAAAGGATTATCTGTGGTATCAGCCTCGCTCACACTTCCAAACCACTGGAGCTTTCCCTGATAAAGAAATATAACTCGGTCGGCAGTGCGGCGGATGGTACTATCTTGGTGGGTTACGATTGCATATGTACTACAAATTTCTTCAAAACATTGCAGTTCGCGGATTAAATCTTCAATCACCGTGGAAGCAATTGGATCAAGACCAGCAGTGGGTTCATCGTACAGTAAAACTTCTGGCGTGTCTTTGTGGTTGTCAGGGTTAGACATAATAGCTCTAGCAAAACTTACTCGCTTCCGCATTCCACCCGACAATTCCGCAGGGTAGCGATCGCCAACTCCAGCTAACCCTACCATCTCCAATCTGTGGTTTACCAGATCTCGAATGCGCGATCGCGGCAGTTGGGAATGCTGATAAAGTAAAAATCCAACATTTTCTTCTACTGTTAAAGAGTCAAATAAAGCTGCTTGCTGAAACACCATACCAATAGCGATCGGATCGGGAGCATCTTCAATCAACCCCTGTCTGCGCTGTCCTTGCACATAAACCTCTCCAGCATCCGGTGCTAGTAATCCAGCAATAATGCGTAAGATAGTTGATTTGCCAGTCCCAGAAGGACCAATGATAGCCAGCGCTTCTCCTTGGTAGATTGTGAGTTCCACTTCATCTAAAACCACACTACTACCAAACGACTTACTAACGCCTTTTAGTTCAATTAACGGCTCAGCCATGAGTTGTAACCTTTAACGTCATCTGAGCCAGGTTTAAAACGGTGGAGTGTTGATCCTCCCTATTGTTCTACTGTTACCCACCCAGCTAGCAATATCTTTTACATTAGCTTCTGTATGAGCGGCATAGCACAGTTTATCTATAATTTGAGGATTTTTAAGTAGGTCAAAGGTTGCGATCACGTGATCACGTTGAGTCACCTGAGATGGCTTAATAATTCTACTGAGGATAGGATTGGCTGTTTAGGTGCGATCGCTTATGGAGCAAGGACTTTTAGAATTAGCAGCTGACTATGAATTGAGTTTGATCGCATCTAATTCAACTCCAATAGCGAAGAGCGATCGTGTGCCTCTTCATCTAACTCACACTCAAATCTCAGGTTCTCCCAACTGCCGTAACCGCTCTGCTAATCTTTCCGCGCGTTGACGCTCTTGTTCGGCACGTTGACGCTCTTGTTCGGCACGTTGACGCTCCTGTTCCACCCGTTCTTCTGACCACAGCAGTAACTCCTCCTGAGCGTCCCACCACCGCAGCCAATAGCCAGTTCTACCTTCGTGGGTTCCCTCCCATACTCCCAAAAATAAGTCTAATCCAGGAACCCAGTAACGTCTTGATGCGTCTGGTGTTTGGAGTTGGTATCGCCCAGATTCTAGCCCATAGACTTCTATACGACCTGTATCCGGTCGAAAAATGACGTAGCGGGGTACTTGAATAACTTGCTCGTAAAAGAACCACTTGCCCACGCCCTCTGTAAACTCAACCGAGTATTCTTCTCCATATGTAGCAGAGAGAAACTCCATTACTATCTGAGGAACTGCCCCTTCAGTGTTAGGCGTGTAGCTGCGACGGGTTTGAGGCGATGCCCAAGGTTGTACAGGTCGCACATACATCCAGTCTGGGGCTTTGCAGATAATTCGCTCTTGAATTGCTGCACACAAAGCAAAGTTAGAAACAACGAGAGCGTCCTGAATTAAATCAAGAAATGCTGTTAAGGGTTGGCGTAAAGCCGCTGCTAACAAAGGCTGGTCTGTATTTTCCACTGGATCATCTGGCAGGGGGAAATCTTCAGGCAGCTTAGGCCAGGTAATGCTTAGCTGGGGAACAGGAGTTTGAGCGATCGCAGCCACAAGCAACCTCTACGGTTCAAGGAAGGTGAGAATTTTTTATTCTATTATCTGCTTATTTATAGGAGTGCGATCGCTTCCATCTCCTACTTAAGAGGAGTGAGAGGGAATCCCCTTGACGTATGTATTTCTGATGGGGATTTAAATAAGGATGCCTTGAACATACGATTTGATTTGTAGCGTAGGCTTTCAGCTGCACAGGGCTTGCATGCCTATCCCACACCTTACAACTTATTTAGGATTGCTATACCTAGAAGTAGAACAAAGTAAAGTCCATGTAATTTAAAAATTTTACTCAATCTTTTTTATAGGGAACTAAATTAACTTATTAAACATCTATAAAAATGTCCAACTGTTTTCGGACATTAGGTGTACAAACAGCTAAATTCATTTGCCTTTATTCAATGTTTAGCTATTAAGGATAGTCCTCCCATGAACAAGAAAGTTTTTTCTCATAGTTCCATCTTAATTGCTCTTGGTAGCACTCTTTTCGGGAACTTTTTTATTAGTCCTGCCATCGCTGCTCAAGACCGCTTTTATCCCACAATTCAAGTTGCACAACAAAATAGGAAACCAACTCAGCCTAATATGATACAGGCGTTGTCTTCCTTGCAGGAGGCTCAAAAGTCACTAGAGAAAGCCACTGCTGATAAGGGAGGTCATCGAATAAAAGCGCTTGATCTTGTTAAGCAGGCGAGTAAAGAAACACAACTGGGAGTTGAGTTTGATCGAACCAACCCAAGCAACCGGGGAAGAAGCGAAAATGTTTCGCAGCGGCGCACTGGTCCTGCACCACAAAACAATGAATACCAGCCGAATATGCAGCATGCGCTGTCTTCCTTAACGGATGCTCAGAGGTTTTTACAGAGTGCCACTACTGATAAAGGGGGGCATCGGCTGAAAGCACTTGAGCTTGTTAAACAGGCGATGAAAGAATCACAACTAGGAATTGAGTACGACCGAACCCATAAAAACGACGATGGAAACTCCTCATACCAGCCGAATATGCGGCAGGCGCTATCTTCTTTACAGGAGGCTCAAAGGTTTCTCCAAGGGGCTACCTCCGACAAAGGAGGCTACCGTGTGAAAGCGCTAGAGCTTGTTGAACAGGCAGTGAGAGAAACCCAACAGGGTATTGAGTTCGACCGAACCCACAAAAACGACAACTAAAAACATATATCTCAGCTTAATCCTTATACCCTAAGTAATTAAGCTGAGAGCAATAATATGAACTGATATTTTCACTTATTGAAAACTAATTTGCGGTATACAAGTAAAACCTACACGCACTTATATAACGTATAGTAAACGAGGTTTTCAGAACCATTATTTTGCTTGGAAATTCTTGAAAACGGCGGAGTTTATTTGGCTATTCGCGATCGCCAATATACTGAATTACGGCGTAAGGAATAAGTGAATATATTACAAGTTCAGTAGTTTTAAATACTTTTAGTAATAGAATGAAGGCAAATATCTTTTATTGATTAACCTATGATGCTTTTGTATCCCTAATTATAGATAACTTTAACATTAGACCAATCCTGTAGGTAGATATCGGTTAAGAGGGGTCAGGGGTTAGGGATCTCTTCGTTACATCTGCTGGTCAGGAAACCCTAGAACATGCTAGTAACAGCAGCAGAATTATAGAAACCGTTCACTCGGATATAAAGTGAAAGAAGCTAGGACCGCTAATAGCAGAACAAGTGTTTGTTGGTCTGGCACTGGCACTCAACTACTTTCGAGTAACCTTTGGGCGATCGCTTGGCATGATGATTGTTGCTCTAGGTCCATCAGCAGCGATCGCACTTTCTGGGGTTGAGCCCTGGGAAGTTAGTTTTTGCTGGAAAAGGACTGCGGGGCTTGGTTATTGAGTTAGGAATAGTTTTCGCTGCTTCCGTATTAGTATTCACCTGGAAACGTGCTCTTGGGATGGCGGCGGAAGATACTGTCTTGAGCGACGTGATGCAGAGGCTTTTAAGTTTGTATTCCGTTAATATGACCGGAATAGCTGCTCATCAGCATAAAACAAAACCCTGTAACCATTAAAGATTACAGGGCTTGTTTTATTTACAAATTGGTGGCGGGGAGCGGATTTGAACCACTGACCTTCGGGTTATGAGCCCGACGAGCTACCAGGCTGCTCTACCCCGCGTCAACTTATCTAGTATAACCACAAAGTTAGTAATTTAGCAACTAAAGCATTGATAATTCCCCAACAACCTCTAAACGCTTGAAGTTATCCAAAGCCATAAAGCTCTCAGTCAAGGTTTCAGCAACCATTGGACTAATCCAGCCCATCTGCTGCAACAGGTAAACGGCAACGGCGTATTTAGCCCGCTTTGCCCCATCCATCACTTTAATCGCCAAACCCATACCCTCACCAATCCTGCCAATGCACTGAACGCCTTCGGCTCCTGCTTTACTCACTATTTCTCCTTGAGTCAAGCGCATTAGTTCCGTATCAAATTCCCCATTCCCCGCCACCATAACTGGGTGCTGAGTCATAGCGCGGACAATTCGCTCCATATCCAAACTGCTACCAGAAGCTAGTTGAGCATATAACGATCCCATTTGTCCGAGTTGCATCAAATAGGTGGGAGCGCCACAGTCATCGTGAGCGGAGATAAATTCTTCAGCTGGCATTCGCAACAACTCAGCAATTTTGCCAAAAATTAGCTGCTGAACCGGGTGGTTACGCTGCAAGTAAGTATTCAAAGGCCAATGTCTTTGCTGACATACAGCCAGCATTCCTGCGTGTTTACCAGAGCAATTGTATTGCAGCGGACTGCGCATGCCTTCGGGAATTGGACACTGTAGCGCCGAGGGATCAATGTCAGCACGCCAAAGGATGTTAAATACCTGCCGTACTTGCTCGATTGTGCCTTTATGGGAACTACAGATAATTGCTAAGTCACGATTTGTTAGGTTGTAGCGTTCCAGTGTTCCCGTAGTGGTGATGCCTAGTGCCTGAAATGGCTTGAGCGCCGAACGGACAAATGTAGCCGTTTCTGAATTTCCGGCAACAGATAGCACCCGCCCCCGAGCATCGCATACCACAGCCTGGACGTGATGCCTGGATTCAATAATACCTTCCCGCAGCAACCTAACTTCCAGTTCTGCGGCTTGAGTTCGTTTTCCCCTTGTCATGGGTAAGACTTTATCATTTTTTTGTCCTTAGTCACTAGTTATTAGTCCTTTGCCGATGACCAATGACTAGTGACTATATAACTATTTACAAAAATTCCAAACACAGCCAACTGCAAGCAGTAACAAAACCAGCAATCCAAAAGTTCTTTGAAGTCGTTGGAGAATTGGTTGGATTTGGTAGGTGACAATTAAGCGATCGCGCGCTAGAACTTCTTTTGGCTTTGTCCAATTTTGACCATCATACCAACCAGACTCTTCATAAAAGATCGTGGAACTTATAAGGCGATCATAAACATAAGACCAGCCCAAATAAAGTCGCACCACTGCTAAGACAACTCCGATCAGAGCTGCTGCTGCCCCATAGAGGATAAACTGAGCGGTATACTTTTGTGGAGCAAAGCTCGCTGCTACCACTGGTCCAGCTACAAGCCACGATAAGCTCCAAATCCACGCTAGCTTCGTGATATACTCGCGCCAGTCTAAGGTGCAACTGCGAAAAAAACCGGACGATTTTAACTCTTCGTACTCATTAACTGGTTGCTGTTCTGAGGGAACTGGACAAACAGAAACTGAATCCATCATGGTGCTAATTCCTCACTCCTACCGGATGTAGGAAAGTCTATGCGTTCAGCATGACCCCAAAATGCTTCCAAGTTATAAAATTCCCGTTCTTTGGGCGACATGATGTGAACAATTACATCACCATAGTCCAGTAGCAGCCAATTTCCCTCGGCTTGTCCTTCAGTCCGTAAAGGACGCTGTTGCAATTCCTGTTCCACCTGATCTGCAATCGCCCCAGCGATCGCCCGTACCTGTGGCCTAGAATAACCCGTCACCATCACAAAGTAATCAGCCACATAGGAAACCTCTGCCACCCGCAAGATTATAATATCACCTGCTTTACGGTCTGATGCTGCTTGAGCAACGGTCATGGCTAATTCTCGGCTTGCCTCTGGGTAATTGTGAGTAGTGACCGTGCTGGGTCCAACAAATGTAGACTGTAATGGAGTTGCTTCAGAGTAATCAGACATCAAACCTCAGATACTTTAATTGTTTTTTAAACAGGAGAGCCAAGAGTCACAATTTAAATTGTGCTGCGCGATTTTGGGAAAACTAACACGGAATGCAGGTTGTCATACACTTGAGCTAACGGTCGTCTGCTTTTTTACTTTTTGTAAAAACCAATTTCGCGTCGCTATTGTTCGCGGATGAATCAAACAATGAGTTAAGAGTAAAAATTTTAGGGAATAATCGCAAGTCAGCCAAACTGCTTGCTGGAGATTTTGATAGCTTGTCTGGCGTAGGGATTCCAATTCGGGCGTACTGCCGCGACCTGGTTCTAAGCTATCTGCTAAAAATACGATACAACTAAGCAAACTCATCCCCGGTCTGCCTAAAGTATGATTGGCGATCGCTTGCAATACTTCTTCATCCTTTACCCCAAATGTATCTCTAGCAACGAGCGCGCTGACATCTGCGTGTAACAAATGCGGAGTTGATTCACTTACCGGATCTATCTCTAAACCTTCGGCACGGGCTAGCTCCAACAGCTTTTGCGGCTTAAAATATTTAGCTAGATCATGCATCAAGCCAGCTTCAGCCGCTTTTTCGACATCAAGTTTGTGATGCTCAGCCAGTTCTAGCGCCATTGACTCAACTCGAAGAATATGATTGAGCCGGGACTCAGGGACATTATCTGTTAACCAGGCTAAAACCTGTTCGCGCCTAACAGCTTTGGACTCTACGCTATGGTTGAAAGATAGCACAATAGGGACTTTCTTAAAAATAAACTTAGATGATTTTATTGTAGCGAGGCGGTAGTGCTTTGCTTAGTTCTTTAGTTAGCAGAATAAATCCGAAAGCCCGCGTCGGCTGATAAGGCTACCCCACAATTTATTTTGTATTGCTACCTAAAGTTGGTCAGATTATTTTGACTTATGTTGAGCTTCTTCATGCATCTCTAACCACCAATAGTCAGAATAAAGTCAGACTGCAATAGATGTGGTTTTTGCCTTTTAAGCGCTTGCAACATCAGATGACAACCAAAACAGCCGAACTTCTAACTGCACGGATGATTGAAGTCTTTTCCGCTATTCAAGGCGAAGGACTTAATGTGGGTACCCGCCAAATCTTCATTCGTTTTGCCATGTGTGATTTGCGCTGCAATTTTTGCGACAGCGCTCATACCTGGAATGCGCCGTCTACTTGTCGAGTCGAGCGATCGCCCGGATTACGCGATTTTGAAATTCACTCCAATCCTGTATCGCTATCCCTGTTACAACAATGGATTTCGCGGCAAAATTTACCTGGTTTGCACGATAGCATTAGCCTTACTGGGGGTGAACCACTCCTCCATGCCGCCTTCCTGGTGCAATTTTTACCTCAGTTAAAAAGGGTAACTGGACTGCCTATCTACCTAGAAACTGGTGGACATCGCCCAGAACAGTTAGCGATGATTCTGCCCTACTTGGACTCTGTGGGGATGGATTTGAAGTTGCCCAGCGTCAGTGGCGAAAAGCGGTGGCAGGAACACGCGGAATTTCTCCAGCGCTGTCATTCAGCATCAGTGGAAGTATTTGTCAAGATAATTATCTCCAGCGATACCAATTCAGCTGAATTGGAATACTCCGCTGAATTGGTAGCAGATGTTAGCCCTGAAATTCCGGTGTTTCTTCAACCAGTCACACCCCTAGAACTATCTCAGCAATTTAATCACACCCCAATGTCTCCAACTCCAGCACAAGTTTTAACCTGGCAAGCTTTGATGAAGCGCTCACTCAAGCACGTCCGTGTAGTGCCACAGACTCATAAAATGCTGAATCAGCTATAAGAATTTTCTTCGCGTGGGGCTTTTATTTTTGCTTTTGCCTTATTAGCACTGCGCTTAAGAGCTTGCAATCGCCTTTCGTATTTAGTACGTGTCCGCTTACTGGGGGTTTGATCTATCAAGGTTTTCAAGGCGCTGCCAAGACTCTTGTAAGCATTCGGGAGGCTGTAACCAAAGCGAGTTGCAAGTGCGATCGCTTTTTCATCCGCATCAGTCATTTCTTTTAACTGCTTTTCCCCGTTGTTTTTCTGATACAGCCGGAAGCCTGACACGCCACACAGCGACATTGCTAACAACAGCAGTAACCCATCCTGCACCCACAGTTCACCCACAGCACCGCCCAAACCAATCGCCAGCGCTGCCATCTCCCAACCATCTTTGGGGACAGTATCGTTTTGAACTCTGGCGACTTCGTGCCAGAACAGCAGATTGCGCTGATCCAAGGCAAGTTGATCCCATTTCACCAAATCGACTTGGATTTCCACCTGATCGCTGCCAATTTCTTCAGCATAAATCAGAGGGGGATTTACCTCAGTTGTTCCTTCAACAGAAACCCAGCTTTGCAATTCCGGCGGCAATAAGCCTTTTAACCGCCGGAGTTCAGTCATTTCGGTTTTAGCCGAGGAGGTTGCATATGATGTCATAAATCTAGCCCTGAAAACTTGTAATAAATAACTAAGGTATCACTTTGGAGTATAGCGATCTTCACGCTCGGATCGGACTTACTCTAAGGGGAATCTTCCCCGCTTTTTCCGAGCTTCCATTGCTTTCTCTAAAAGTTCTAGTAATCCAGGAGCCTGTTCTTGAATACTTAGTAAGAGTCTTTCCCCCATATCTATAGTTTGCTGGCTCTTGACCTGTTTTCATTAATTCGTATTACATACTCTTAGGCTTAATACAGCCGCCGCTATGTGCGATCGCCAGCCTTCAAAGGGACATCAATCGCAA
>JBGTCQ010000065.1:0-33215 GCA_041748755.1 Chroococcidiopsidaceae cyanobacterium
ACAAACAAAAACTCCAGTGACAATATTCTGAGCGGCGAAGATAGTTTACTCCCCCAAGCTCCTGCATTAAATAAAGCAGGACAGTAGTTAGGGCTGTAACTGCGCCCAGCGCTCTTGAATTTCCTGAATTGAAAACACAGATTGAAACTTCAACCCAGCTGTACGATACAACTCTGTACCTCCCTGTTGTCGATCTACCAGTGCCATTACTTGACTGACGATATAACCTGCCTGTTGTAAACGCTCAACCGCAAGCATCGCTGAATGCCCAGTTGTTACTACATCTTCTAAAACTACCACTGAGGCCCCAGATGGCAAACTGGGACCTTCAATGTATGCCTTTGTCCCATGTCCCTTAGATTCTTTACGGATAATCAGCGCTGGTATAGGTTGGTTTTCATAAGCAGAAACTATACTAACGGCGCTTACAATTGGGTCAGCACCCAAGGTCAACCCAGCCACAGCGCTGACTTCTGACGGTAGCTGAGATAAGAAAATGCGACCAATTGCCAAAGCTCCTTGAGGGTGAAGCGTCACCTGCTTTCCATTAATGTAGTAAGAACTGTGCTGCCCAGAAGAAAGAACGAAGTCACCTTCTTGATAGGCTTGACATAATAAATCCAGCAGATGCTGGCGCAGCATAGTTAAATCAGCAGTAGCTGCCCAGACATTAGACTTTAGCTGGGATTCGCTTTCATAAATCATGGCTAAATATCAAAAATTGTACTGATCAAAAATTAAGCTAAAACTGCTTGAAACTCAAGCTTAATGTCTCTAAGTTACTAAAATATCAAGGCTGTTGGTGAGGGATTTTTAATATCAATATTTATCAAAACTTGCCATCTTGACATAGTGGCAATTTTATTAAAGGCATTGCCAGATGTGAATTGGAGCTATTTTTACTAAAAAAATGTGTTCTGCTAGTGTTAACCCACCCGACTAAATAATTAAAATATTAGACTATGTTACAAAGCTATTTTACAAGATCAATTGAATACATACCAAACATCACTTTTAGTTTTCTAGTATTTGTCGAATGCCATAAATCACCTTACTGATTCACTTAATATTTTGACCTTAATTAGGTTGGATTAATCATAAAATTCTCTGCATCAAACTAATTGTTAAGCTAAGATTTAAATACAAACATATTGGTTTTAGAGCTTTCATTACCTTCCAAAATTTACGGTTGTAGGAGCAGTTCTTTGTTGCCTACTTAGATCTAAATAAGTTAAGATTTAGCCAAACTTGAGGGTGAACGTTATGGGTCTAAAGTTCAAAAACTTGATTGGTGTATTGGTTATCGTTAGCGCCGCTACTAGCTTTCACTCTGCTGCAATGGCTCAATCAAGCTTAGTGACTCGGCTGAGGGGGGGTAATGAAACGCTTTCGGAGACATTTAATCGAGCTTTTTTTACAAATGATCCCGAATTTTTCCGCAATCGCTCCCTCAAACGTCAAGTTGACTTAATTCTCGGTGTAGGTTCGTTGAGCCGGAACTCCTTTCTTGAATCCGAAATCCTCCGAGATGCCAAGTTGATTGACATCGTATACCAAGATGCTCTTGAGCAGCAAGTTTCTAGAGATCCAATTATTCGCACTCCAGACCTACCAAATCCTTACGAAACATCAATCCTGCTGTCCCCCCGTGTCAATGTCAACAATCAAGTGGAGGAGAGTGAAGCGATATTTGAGACACAGCCACCACAGTAAAATGTTGAAGCTCCTACATTTGGGCTAAGCACTCGGCTAATTTCAAGTAGCAGCACACTTCCTTTCTAAAGCTTTGCTCAAAGATTGTTTAGTTTAAGTGAGTGCGCCCTACTGGAATCGAACCAGTCTGAAGGCGAATTATGAGTTCGCTACCTCCCCAATCGGTCAAGGGCGCATACTTAATTCAGATATATAAGCAGTTAACTACTCCGTCTGCTTAGCTAACCTTAATTAAAGTATATTATCATGACAAGTACACTGCTTTAAGTTATTATTTCAGCATCAATATTATTTTTTATAAAGAATATCAAATTTTGAGATCAAAATCGCCGTTCTAATGGTAAAATTAATAAATTTTATATGTTATGTTCTGTTGCTACGGCTCGTCAAATAGTCATAGCAAGTATTAAATTTAATGGCGATCGCTGCATCTTTAACAACAAATGAGACTGAATTATACTATCACCCTCACTTTGATTTTATTGACCCTGATGTTGGGGGCAGGTTATATGAGTGCGATGTTGGGGTTTGCAGTAGGGCATGAAGCACTCAAAGGTGTTACTCAACCAGATGCTCGCCCCACAAGTAAGATCAAGAGCCGTAAGGCGGCATCACCACAACAGGGAGCGGTGGTGATGGTGAAGGAAGAAGATATTTTAACCACTGTCAAGGCACGGATTGAGGGCAAGGGTAAAAATGTCAAGCCGGAGAAGCCGCAGCCTCAAAATAAAGAACTTAGTAAGAAGACACCAGCGCCAAAAACGCAGGCGGTAACAAAGGATGTTCAGCCAGGATTCCCGATTACAACCCGAAATCAGGGAGTAACGCTGGATGTGGTATCTACTCTCTACTCTGGCGGCACTTTGCTACTAAAGATGAACTTCAAGAACGAGGGAGATAAAACTGTGCGATTCCTCTACAGTTTTTTGGATGTGACCGATGACCAAGGACGGGCGTTGAGTGCCAATACTGAGGGATTGCCGACGGAATTACCGGCAAATGGTAAGACGTTTTCTGGGACGATGAGCATTCCCACGGCTTTGCTTGACGATGTTAACAAACTATCAATGATGCTGACCGACTATCCCGATCAACAATTGCGGCTTCAAGTGTCTAATATTCCTGTAAAAAGTTAGGCGAATTTTGAGGTTTGAGCATGAGTGATAGCATTCAGAACTGAACCCAAAATCCAATACCCAGGTTGCTGATGGTTGCCTCGGTTTTAAATGTGTTGGCAGTGAGTGTTTCTTCCCTGGGTTGGGCAGACGTGGGGCTACGATTAGTGTCAGTGTTGCTCCTGATTGCGCTTAACGCCTTTTTTGTTACCGCTGAGTTTTCAATAGTATCAGTGCGGCGATCGCGCATTCACCAACTCGTTGCCGATGGCGACACTCAAGCTATACCAGTACAAACTCTGCAACGGAGTATTGAGCAGCTGCTATCTACAACTCATCTGGGCATTACCCTCTCTAGTCTGGCACTGGGATGGATTGGAGAAAATACAATGGCTGTGCTGGTGGCATCGTGGATGCAGTGGTCTCTACCACACCCAAGTCCCTCCTTTACGGCTCATTCTCTATCAATTCCTGTTGCTTTTCTCCTGGTAGCCTATCTCCAAATTGTCTTAGGACTATGCGCCAAATCGGTTGCTTTGCTCTACTCGGAGGAATTGGCACGGTTTTTGGGACCATCTGTAAGAGCGATCGCACGGTTTTTCAATCCGTTTATCTGGATTCTGAACCAATCGACCCGCTGGCTGTTACGACTGGTCGGCATCAAGTACAAAGGTCAAGGCTGGAGATCACCAGTAACTCCCAAAGAGTTACAACTGATAATTGCTACTGAACGCGAATCTACTGGATTGGAAGCGGAAGAGCGTGAACTGCTGAATAATATTTTTAAGTTTGGTGACGTGACAGCGGCAGAAGTTATGGTTAAGCGCACCAGCATTGTCGCCTTGCCAATTACCGCCACATTCCATACGCTGTTGCAAGAAATGACCTCTACGGGTTACTCCCGCTATCCGGTTGTCGGTAAGTCTTTAGACGACATTCGCGGTATTGTTCACTTTAAAGAATTAGCTAAACCCTTAATTGCCAGCAAGTCTTTAGATGAGATTCTACCCTGGATTCGCCCAGCGCTATTTGTGCCGGAACATACGCCTTTGAGTGAACTATTACCACTGATGCAGCGAAGTCAGCTAGCTATGGTAATTGTAGTCAATGAATTTGGTGGCACAGTCGGCTTAGTTACTCTCCAAGATTTAATAGCGGAAATTATCGGCAACATCGGTGAACCAGACACTGGCGAGTTGATGATGCAAACTTTAGACGAGCAGACATTTTTGGTGCAGGCGCAGATGAACTTGGAAGACCTTAACGAGTTATTAGATCTGAACTTGCCTCTGAAAAATGAATACCAGACACTGGGGGGTTTCTTGCTGTACCAACTACAAAAAATTCCAGCGGTTGGAGAAAGCTTTAATTACAAAAATTTTGAACTTACTGTGGTATCAGCGCAAGGCCCACGCTTGCATCAAATTAAAATTCATCGTCGGGAGGCAACACCAAACGCTCAAGATTAAAGCAATTACCAAATAATTTTGTCCCATTATTTAAGAGATATGCAGCACCATATGTCGGTTTGAACTGGTCTATAGTTTCTAAAAAGCTGATGATTTTAGTTATTGGCTCTGAATTTATATTTTTTGCGTCTGATATTCCACTGGATCTTTTAAGCCTAATTCGGCAAAAGCCTGAAGACGCAATTGGCAAGAATCACAAATGCCACAAGCCAAATCTTCCCCAGCGTAGCAAGACCAAGTTTTCTCCCAAGGCACTCCCAGTTGGTTGCCCAGCTGGATAATTGCGGTTTTTCTAAGATTAATTAGGGGTGTGATAATATTAATAGCCCGTCCCTCTCGCCCCTGTCTTGTTCCCAGTCTGAAGACTTCTTGCATTGCCTGGATGTAGTCGGGACGGCAATCTGGATAGCCAGAATAATCTAAGGCATTGACACCAATGTAAACACGCTCAGCACCAATGGTTTCTGCATAAGCTAGGGCAAAGCTTAAAAAGATGGTGTTCCGGGCTGGGACATAAGTGACAGGGATATTTTGAGACATTTCCGTTATGGAACGCTCATAAGGTAAGTCAATATTGTTATCAGTCAATGCCGAACCACCCAAGGTACGCAAGTCAAACAACACTAGGTGATGATTTTCTATTCCAGCGGAGTAGGCTATAGCAGTAGCTGACTCTAGCTCCCGCCGATGCCGTTGCTGGTAATCAAATGAAATTGCGTAACATTCACAGCCCTCAGATTTAGCTTGATACAAAACCGTTGCAGAGTCCAATCCGCCAGATAATAAAATAACTGCTTTCACTGAAAAACTTCCCCATTGATTATCTATATAACTGAAGCGTCATTAGTCACTAGTCCTGGGTCATTAGCTTATACTCCACGCCACTTGCACTTTTTGGGTATCACCGTCCAAAGCGCTCTTACTAATAACTAGTGACTCAGGACTCGTTAATATCTCCCCTGCCCACCTAATGGACGGGCAAAAAAGTGACACATTACAGCAAATGCTCCGGAAGCGGTAAACGACAATGACTAAAAAGTCACTCTGTCAAAACCACGATAGATTATCAGGAACCTGGAACAAACTTTGAAGTTCTTCATAAATAGATTCACTATGCTACCATCTGGATGATTTGATGAGACGACTGAGAACTGGAAATTGACTACAGACGCAGATCCAGACGCGTCTCTACATTTGGTGGTGGAGGAGAAGACAGGAGTGCAAAATAGCATGTCAGTGGGACAACCGCTCCCTCATTTGCAGCGTAACCAGCCGCAGCCAATCCGTATTGGCGTGATTGGAGTAGGCAATATGGGGCAACATCATACCCGCGTACTGAGTTTACTTAAAGATGTCGAACTTGTGGGTGTTGCAGATATCAATGTTGAACGAGGGCTGGACACTGCCAGCAAATACCGAGCACGTTTTTTTGAAGATTATCGCGAACTCCTCCCTCATGTAGAGGCTGTTTGCATTGCTGTTCCCACCCGTCTGCATCACGCTGTTGGGATGACCTGTCTTCAGGCAGGAGTTCATGTCTTGGTTGAGAAGCCGATTGCTGCCAGTATTACTGAGGCAGAGTCTTTGGTAAACGCAGCTGCGGAGTCCCACTGTATTCTGCAAGTCGGTCACATTGAGCGCTTTAACCCAGCCTTTCAAGAACTTAGTAAAGTGCTGAAAACAGAAGAATTGCTGGCTCTAGAAGCCCACCGCATGAGTCCTTATTCGCAGCGAGCAAGTGATGTATCAGTTGTTTTGGATTTGATGATCCACGACATTGATTTGCTGTTGGAATTAGCTGCTGCACCAGTGGTTAAGTTAACAGCTAGCGGTAGCCGCGCTGCTGACTCTGGTTATTTAGATTACGTTACTGCTATATTGGGCTTTGCCAATGGCATTGTTGCAACACTAACTGCCAGCAAAGTCACTCACCGCAAAATCCGCCGGATTACTGCACATTGTAAGAACTCCTTAACAGAGGCAGATTTTCTTAATAATGACATCCTGATTCACCGCCAAACAACTGCCAATTGTATGACGGACTATGGTCAGGTACTTTACCGCCAAGATGGTTTGATTGAAAAAGTATACACTAGCAATATTGAACCGCTTCACGCTGAGTTGGAACACTTTGTCAACTGTGTGCGCGGGGGAAATCAACCGTCTGTAGGTGGTGAACAGGCACTCAAAGCCTTGCGACTGGCAAGTTTAATTGAGCAGATGGCTCTGGATGGCCAAGCTTGGGAAAAGCAAGACTTAAAGCTTCATCAGCTTAATACTTCTGTTCTAGCAATTTAGGTTTTCTAAAAACCTACGACGGATTAAGATTGCTATAAATAGATAACGCTGTGTTTAGTAAGATAGTAGCTTCTATCCAGAGCGGAGCTTTACATATAATGAGCATACTAAAGCCTAAGCTAACTTAATAACTTAGGCTTTATCAAGTATAAAAAGCTCCTTACTAGGTAAGGCTCTTAGCTGATTTACGAATTAATGTTGGAGTCAAGAGAGGTGAGTTCAAAAATTGTGTGTTGTGAGTAAAACTGCCCATGCGTGAAGAAAGAATTATTAAAAGGTTGTATCATACTAAAAAACAAATAGTCTTTGTCTCAATCCTAAGAATATTTATTTAAAAATTAGCCCTAATAATTAGGCGATCGCAATTTAACTACTCAAACAAAACCTTATTGTTTTCTGCTTTGATAAAATGAGTAAGCGACTGAGTAATTACTCGCCCCAGCAGTTCTAGCCTTTTACAAATTTTATAGCAATTTTCCTGTTTGACAAGTTATAAACATTGCACGAGATAGTGCTAGTTCTCAGTCCAGAGCAATCTTGTGAACAAAAGTTATTTTGCTTATTAACTTATTTCATCCCTTCGCTAGATGCTTTAAGTAATCGCTTTATTTGTTCTTTTGTTAAAAGTATAAATTTTTTATTATTTTACATGCTCAAAAACCCTAGACATAAATTACACATAAGTCAGACACTATATAACTATCTATTTAATTAATTTTTTGTCAAGATATGTAAAGCCACATAAATAAAGCATGAATCTTTACTATCTCTGGCTACTTGCGAAGCAAGCCAAATTAGTAATGCTATCTGCCAAGAGAGAATAAGACTTGTATGAAAAGAATTACTAGAAGGGAAGCGCTGAAGTTTGGTGCAATAGCGGGGGGCTCACTCTTGCTACCTATAGGACTTGAGCGCCGTAGCTACGCAAAAGATGCTGGTAGTCCAGAAACCAAACCCTTTACGCTTCCTTTTAAGATCCCACCAGTGCTCAAGCCTGTTAGGTCTGATAATACACCTGGTAACGGAGCCAACGGTGATTTCTCCGGAACTGATTACTATGTAATTGAGCAGAGACCAGGCAGACAGCAAATTATACCTGGATATACTAGTACGATTTGGGGATATAACGGTATTTTCCCCGGTCCCACAATCAAGAACCGCGTAGGACGACAAACCGTTGTCCGCCATATCAATAAACTACCTGCGGGCAACCCATTCTCAGTCCACTTACACGGAATGGCATCGCTACCTCAGTACGACGGCTACGCTGAGGATATAACTCCAGTTGGCTACTACAAAGACTATGTTTATCCCAACAACCGTGCTGCTTCATTGTGGTATCACGACCACGCCGTCCACCAGACTGCGTTTCACGTATATCAAGGACTAGCTGCCTTCTACATTGTCCAAGACGAATATGAACTCAGTCTGCCTCTACCTAAGGGTCAATATGACGTACCACTGTTTATCCATGATAAGCAGTTTGGCCAAGATGGCTCAGTAGTTTTTGATACTAACGGTCAAAAAGAGGTGATGGGCGATGTAATCACAGTTAATGGTGTGGCATGGCCCCGAATGGAAGTGGCAAACCGTAAATACCGCTTTCGGTGTTTAAACGGTTCAATTTCGCGATCTTATGATCTTGCATTGAGTACAGGCGAACCTTTGATCATGATCGGAACAGATGCCGGACTTACAGGCGCACCAGTGCCAGTTAAGCATTTTCGGATTGGAATGGCAGAGCGATATGATTTCGTCATTGACTTTTCTAAGTATAAAATTGGCACTCAAATAGTCCTAAAAAATCTTAACCCTGATAAAAATGAGGAGTACGAGAACACAAACGTAGTTATGCGTTTTGATGTGGTGCGTCAAGAAACTGACAATATTTCTATTCCTAGCAAGCTACGCCCTTTTGAACGCATACCAGAAAGTTCAGCGGTGCGGACTAGAGAATGGCAGTACGAGCGCGGCGGCGGACTGTGGGTAATTAACGGCAAGATTTGGGATGAAAACCGACTTGATGCTAATCCAGGCTTGGGCGATGTCGAGATTTGGCGTTTATACAACAAAGCGGGTGGTTGGTTCCATCCAATACACATTCACTTGATTGACCTCCAAATTCTCACTCGTAACGGTAAGCCACCCTTCGATTATGAGCGTGGCTGGAAGGATGTGTTCTATGTTGGTCCAAATGAAGATGTACGAGTGATTGGAAAGTTTGGACCTCATATAGGCAAGTACATGATGCACTGCCACAATACAGTCCACGAAGATCATGACATGATGAATCAGTGGGAAGTGGGACAGGGCGGACCAGATCCGGTCACTTCAGCCCCACCGAAGAAACTCCCAGCAGCACCGTTCGTTTGATATTTTCATATTGCAACAAGCTGGATTGCAAAGAATACAACGCGATGATTTGGTAGCAAGTGGTTTAGGCAAGAAAAAACCAGCGTTACATAAAGGACTGCCTTTGGCAGCCCTTTTTAATTGCGAAAAAGTTTTGCACCTCGCATGATATATCTGACTTAATACTCAACTCAATCTTGAGCGGAAGAATTATATAGCTTGCTTATGGTTAATACTTAGAGTAGATGATTTAAGCGATCGCATGACTTCTTATGTAATCTCAGGTAGAGTATTTTTAATTATTTAGTCTAATTTTACATAAATCAGACATAAGTTTTACACCTTACTAAGTATTTAATTGTCAAACTGAAAAAGTATGACTATTTGTCAAACTGTGGAAGTACAGCATAGCAACTGTTAATGATATTTGCCTGATTCCAAGTAAGTAGACATTGACAGTCGTAAGAAACTAGGCGAAAAGGCGATCGCCTGCGAATATGAGAACCTCTCATAAATCTATTATGCTAATTTAGATAGGTTCCCTAAGATGAAACAGTAAACAATTCAAAAGGATGTTTAAACCTTACATAACTTACGGGGTTTTAGCATTTCATAAACCTATCAACATCTTTCAGTCTAGTTTGTTAAATAGCGAAACAATTCTAAGCAGTAGAAACATTTATTTCTAGTCTGATATTTAAGTTAATTTTATACAAGTTTATTTGCTTAATTACTACTTATGATAGAAGCTCTAATTAACTACATTAGTTATTCCTATCCCTACGAATATATAGTTTTTAAATAATTTAAAGTCAATCATAACTTAAACATAACTTAGACAAAAGCTTGACACTCTATGAGTATCTAGTTGTCACAATCGTAATGAGTACACTTAATAAATCTTCACTTAAGTGTACCTACTCAAGAGAGAAAAGAATTAATTCAGCAATTTGAGGAGACAGAGGGGCAGTTATGAAAAGAATGACGAGAAGGGAATTACTGAAGTATGGAGCACTAGCTGGCGGTTCATTGCTGCTGCCCATAGGACTTGAGCGTCGCGGCTATGCAGAAGAAAGCGGATTGGCAGTAAAACCATTTACACTTCCCTTTAGCAAAGCACCAGTACTTAGACCTGTGCGTAGCAGTGGAGATACTGATTACTATGAAATCACTATCAAAAATGCTTCAGGTCAAGTTATACCTGGGAAGACAACTCAGTTTTACTCCTATACAGGTCGAGGTCTGCCATCTAAAATTGTTGGTCCTACAATTAGGCAACGTGCAAATCGGCAATCAGTTGTCCGCTTTATCAACAACACCGCAGGTACGCCAACCTCGGTTCACTTGCATGGTATGGCATCGTTACCGCAGTATGACGGCTATGCTGAAGATTTAACCCGTCCGGGCTACTACAAAGACTATGTATATCCCAATAATCGTGCTGCTACGATTTGGTACCATGACCATGCTATTCACCGTACTGCGGAGAACGTGTATAGGGGATTGGCTGGAATGTACATTGTCCAAGACGACTATGAGCTTAATCTGCCTCTGCCTAAGGGTAAGTACGATGTGCCAATAGTAATTCAGGATAAGCAATTTGCAGCTAATGGGGCTTTGATTTTTGATGACCAAGGTCAGAAGAGTCAATTTGGTGACATTATTGCAGTTAATGGCACTGCGTGGCCTGTAATGAAGGTAGAACAACGCAAGTACCGCTTCCGGTTTTTAAATGGCTCGGTTTCCCGCTCTTACAGACTTGCTCTTAGTAACGGCGCGGACTTTATTATGATTGGCACCGATGCTGGACTGATGAGTGCGCCAACACCAGTGAAAAATTTCCGGTTTGGTATGGCAGAGCGTTATGAGTTTGTGCTTGACTTTTCCCAATACCCCATTGGAACGCAAATAGTTCTGCGAAATTTGAGTAATAAGAATAACGAGGATTACGACAACACAGATAAAGTCATGCGCTTTGACGTTGTGGCAAGTACAGGACCTGATACAAGCTCTATTCCCGCTACACTGCGCCCTGTTACACAAATTCCAACATCCTCAGCTGTGCGGACTCGTGAATTCAGGTATGAGCGGAGTGGTGGGCTATGGGTGGTTAACGGCAAAACTTGGGATTCAAACCGAGTTGATGGCAATCCCCAACCTGGGGATACCGAAATTTGGCGTTTGTACAACAATGCAGGTGGTTGGTTCCACCCTATCCACCTTCACCTTGTTGACTGCCAGATTATCAGTCGTAATGGTCAGCCACCTTTCCCCTATGAGCGAGGCTATAAGGATGTGTTCTACGTTGGCGAAAACGAAGATGTACGGGTGATTGGTAAGTTCGGTCCACACGCTGGTAAGTATATGCAGCACTGTCACAACACAGTTCACGAAGACCACGACATGATGACTCAGTTTGAAGTAGGACAAGGTGGACCAGATCCTGTCACCACAGCTCCACCGAAGCCTCTACCTGCGCCGCAGTTGTAATAAGCAATAGATGAGATGATGTGTTGCGACAAGGTGGGTTAGGAAGAATACGCCATGAAAAATCAGTAGAAACTCATTTAAATAAGTAACAAACAGCTTTTGCATAGTGCAGGGTTCCAATCAGGACACCCTGCACCTGTAATAACTCCGACTTTGGATATAAGCAAGGAACTTTTCTAAAAAAGTATGAATGAGTCGCTAACCGTACTACTGCTTCCACAAGCTCTCAAGTTCGCTATTGCAGTTTGTTCATTTGTATCCCGACGATAAACAAAAAGCTTAATTGTATTGGAGGTGATTAACTTAACTTTCTCTATTTTTAGAGATGTTCTAGTTGTTAGAGATGTTCCCCAAAAAAAGGCGAGAGTAAAGCGCCTTTTTACTTCAGTTTAAGACTAGAACCTAAGTTTGATATTAAGAGGCTCGTTAACTAAAAAACTTAGTATACATGCCTTAAATAGATCGGCAAGAGTAATACCTTCCAACTTATGCCCAACTCAGGTAAAGCAAGTTAAGTACACAAGACCATCTAGTGAGAGGAAAAAAGATATGACGATCAATAGAAGAGAATTACTAAAGCTGAGCGCACTTGCTGGAAGTGGACTTTTACTGCCTATAGGACTCCAACAGCGGAGTTGGGGGAAAGAAATTTATCAAGGAGGGCAGTTCCCACAAAAACCTCCGGTCAAGCCTATTGATCCGCCGCGCCCCTTTCAAGTTAAGCTTCCTATTCCGCCCTTAGCCCAACCTACACGTAGCGATGCGACAGGCGATTATTACACCATTACGCAGCGGGTAGCGAGACAGCAGATTATTCCAGGGCGACCAGCAACAGAAATCTGGGGCTATGACGGGATTTATCCTGGACCCACAATTATTGCTCGTAGAAACCGACCTACATATGTTACTCAGGTCAATAGATTGCCAGACCACATATCGACTCACTTGCACGGGATGACTACGCAGCATCAGTTCGATGGTTACCCAGTTGATTTTGTTGAACCGGGTCAAGCCTCAGTATATAGATATCCTAATTTAAACCACGCTGCCGCGCTATGGTATCACGACCATGCCCTCCACATGACCTCAACACATGTGTATAGAGGTCTGTCTGGCTTCTATCTGATTACAGATGAAGTAGAGGATCAACTGCCATTACCAAAGACTTACGGTGTCGATGATATACCACTACTTGTTGCGGACAGGTCGTTTGGACCTAACGGGCAGTTGCTATATGACGTGCAAGGCAACCAAGGTGTTGTAGGCAATATCTTCCTGGTCAACGGTGCGCCAGTACCCCGAATGGAGGTAGGTACAAAGAAGTACCGCTTCCGCATTTTGAATGGATCAGATTTACTAGCTCACCAATATCGGCTTAGTACAGGCGATCCCTTTATTATGATTGGAACTGATAGTGCATTGATGCCTAAACCCCAGACAGTGAGAAGCTTTCGGGTGAGTGCAGCAGAGCGATACCAATTTATTATTGACTTTTCTAAATACCCCGTAGGTACACAAATAGTGCTACAGAACCTGTGGGATGACATAGGTGAACCATCGCCTATTATGCGTTTTGACGTAGTGCGTCAAGAAGAAGATACCACTGAAGTTCCTGCTGTACTACGGCGCGATGTAGAACGAATAATGGAAGAGGAATTCGTTGAAGCCAATGCTGTGCGGACTCGCAAGTTCGAGTTTGGCAGAAGAGGTGGAATTTGGGCTATCAACGGTTTGGGTTGGGACACGCAACGAGTGGATGCCACTCCTAGTAATGGCGATATCGAAATTTGGGAGCTGTATAACAAGGCAGGTGGTTGGTGGCATCCGATCCACATTCACCTCTTAATAGACGGATTCAAGATTCTCGACCGTAATGGTAAGCCACCTTTCCCCTATGAGCGTGGTCTTAAAGATGTGGCGTTTGTTGGTGCTAATGAACATGTTCGCGTTATTGGTAGGTGGGCACCTTTCAACGGTAGGTTTGTCTTCCACTGCCATAACAACTACCACGAAGACCATGACATGATGAGTCAGTTTGAAGTGATTGGCAGGTAATAGAGCGATCGCCCTAAAGTAAGGCTCTATTGCAAAGATTGTGGAGAGATAAAGGCAGTTGAAACAAAAATACCTTTATCAAAATGTTTATAAAAGTCTTTGTAATAAAGCCTTTTTGTGAGTGTAGTTATATAATAAAAATTGAGTGTGTATCAAGTGCGATCGCCTGTCACTTCAAACCTAAGTAGTGCGTTTGTAGTTGTAGATCAATAATTCAAAAAAGTTCTAACACTTTCTTTCTATGTAATTTTCATCGTCTATACCTCTAAGTAGATAAGCATAGCAAAAATAGTAATACCCTAAAAAAGTGGTTATTTTCACAGGCAATTAATTTCGCATAACACCATGCAAAAGTCTACAGATTTGATTATCGCCATAAGCATATCCCTTATGTCATTTCTGTATGAAACTGCCATATTTAAGAATGTCGCAACTGCTCAGGAATATCCAGGTTGTTTCTTAATTAATCAGTCAGGGAGGCTGATTGAGCTTAACAATCTATGTACTTTAGTCCAAAAGCAGGTGGAACCTTTACTGTTTAGTAGTCTTGAATTTCAGCCGCCTTTAATTGGTCTAAAGCCTGGTGAGGTTAGAGGAAGTGTCACTAATCACTCAAATCAAGTGGTGCCTCTTAAGATAATTTACATTCAGTTAGTAGCAGGTAATCAAATTATTGCCTCAAATGATATTCCGGTAGAAACAGGCAGTGGATTGCAGCCAGGTGAATCTCTTTCTTTTGACACAGTGATCAGCAGTAAAAAACTAGGAAAAGTGCCGGAAAATGGAGTTAAAGTGCAAGTAAATCGATACGAATGAAATAACTAAGTATTTCAAGAAAACGATACCTAGTACCTTCAACGGGATAAAATTTGAAATAATAAAACAAAATTATATATTGTATTTTAAAGCTAATTTATATCACTCAACATCTCTGTAGCCAGTCAAAAAAATGCAAGCAACTCAACATCACCGCTCAGTATGGCAACGGCTAAAAAGCCGAGAAATCAGCTTAGAATCAGCTCTAAAACTCCTAACAGATGAAAAAGGTAACGTCCACCTAGAACTACTAGACCGAGAAGTAAGTCAAAGGTTTTTACGAGAATTTCCAGATAGACGGATGTTACCTCCAGTAGTGCCCCTGCTGCTATGGCGAAACTGCTACTACCTCGGCACCTCAGTCCAACTGTCCGAGGAAGCTTTAAAAAACCTTAGCCAGCAGACATTAACAGAAATCAAAATTATTCCGATATCAGACTATAGCTATCGGGCATGGATTCACGCGCACAACCTGGAGCAAAATCGTCTGCATCCAGCACCAGTAATCAACCCTCTAACAGGAGAGCTAGAAAAAGAACACATTAGAGAAGAAGACATCACGGAAACAACAGAATTAAACCTATCCAAGGCAGTAGATCAAATTAGTCGCATCAAAACAATCCTTGCGGGTGCATTGCGTAGCCGCGCTAGCGACGTACACCTAGAACCAATGCCAGATGGTCTAAGAGTCCGCTATCGCATAGATGGCATCCTGCGCCAGATTACAACTCTACCAGCCGATATTAGTCGCAGAGCAATCATCGCGCTCAAAGTTATGTGCGACATGGACATCTCTGAAAGCCGCCGCCCCCAAGATGCTCGGATTAGTGACAAATACAGATCTGACCAGGATGAAGAACTAAACGTGGATATGCGCGTCAGTACGCTGCCATGTATCGGCGGGGAAAAAGCAGTAATTCGATTATTGCCGCGAGAAAACAGTTTCTCTAGTATCGAAGAACTAGGATTTACCATAAAAACGTTGTCCATTTACAAAGGTTGGCTGCGACAGCCTCAAGGAATGGTGATCTTCACAGGTCCCACGGGTTCCGGTAAAACTAGTACACTTTACACAAGTCTCCAAACAGTTGCCCAAGAACACGTTAATGTTGTAACCGTAGAAGACCCAGTAGAGTATGTCTTACCTGGGATTACCCAAACCCAAGTGCATGAACCAGCGGGGATGACATTTGCTGCTGGACTACGAGCAATTTTGCGCCAAGATCCAGACATTATCATGCTTGGCGAAATCCGAGACAGCGAAACGGCAGTAACTGCGATTCGCGCCGCGCTGACGGGACACTTGGTATTAACAACTCTACATACTAATGATGCTGTTAGTGCCGTTCCCCGGTTAAAAGATCTTTGTCCTGATGCTGGCTTTATCAGTGAAGCACTTCTAGGTATTGTCGCTCAGCGTTTGGTACGCAGAGTTTGCCCTCATTGTGCTGCACCTTATACCCCAACTGAGAGTGACTTGAAAGTGCTGGGTTTATCGATGACTCAAGCAAATGCAGCTGCATGGCGGGCGGGAAAAGGTTGCGCTAAGTGCTTTAATTCTGGGTTTCTGGGGCGGGAGGCGATTGTTGAGCTGCTGAATGTTGACCAAAAAATCCGACAGCTAATTTACGAAGGCACTATGACTCAGTTGAACCATTACCTGAATGAAACTAATTTTGCCTCTTTTCGGACAGCGGCAATTGAAAAGGTGACTACAGGCATGACAACTGTTACTGAGGTGCTGCGCGTTATTCCTCAAAGCGCTCTTTACCATAAATCTTTGGATGTAGTCCAAACGGATGACAAATCTATGAATGGCTCTCGGATGGCTCATCATACTGAATTGCTTGATGTCAATTAACCATCTGTATGTGAGTGTTTATAGCTGTAATTACCGTTGCTAGTTTTTAGAGGCTGCGCTTACACTTCACCAAAATTTCTTTGTCTAATAAACATTTCACCAGAATCATAAAGCAAAACTATGCATCCTTTTTCCACAATAATCAAAATAGGAGTAGTAGCTGCACTGGGTGGAACAGCTATTATTGCTTATTCAGAATTGGTAGCATCGCAAGAGCATCATTCATCGCCAAGCAGTACAACTACACAGAAGCACAATCCGTTACAAACAAATTCAAATGAAGAACAAGCTGAACCTATTGAACACTTCAGAGTACCAACACTCACAACTAAAGAATTTATTGTTGAGCGCACCTTGAATCAAGGGCTAGAAAAGCTTGACAAAAAAAACTACGAGGGAGCACTTCAGGACTTTAATCAGGCGCTTTTGTTGAGTCCTAGTCATGAAAGAGCTCGCCGATTACGGGGTGATCTCCTTCAGGACATGAATGATTATCAAAGTGCGATTAATGATTACACCCAGGCGATCGCAACGAATCCTAACTTTTCTACTACATACATCAACAGAGGCAATGCTTATGAAGCTTTAGGAAATTATAAAAAAGCGATTGAAGATTACACCAAGGCACTTGAACTCTATCCCGAAGATGGTTTTGGCTACAGTAGTCGGGGCGCTGTCTACTCCAAACTTGGAGACCATCAAAAAGCAATGAAGGACTTGAACAAGGCGATTGAATTCAATCCCAGTCGCCCTGAAGCATACCTCAATCGGGGCAATCTTTATAGTAAGCTAGGGGACTTGAAAAGAGCTAGCAAAGACTATGAAGAAACTATAGCTTTTCTCCAAAAAGCTACTGCCGATTATCAACAAGCAGCAAAACTTTTTTCTGAGCAAGGATATATGGCAGAATCTCAAAAAGTAATGAATATTATGCAAGCACTCTAGTAGCAAACAGTCCTTTAAAATCACCGAGAAAAATTATGTACCCTTTTTATAGAGCAATCACATTGTTAGGAATAATGACCACAATAGGTGGAATAAACATTATTCTTCAGGCAACTCCTGCGGTGGCACAACACACGTCTGGGGATGCAACACACACGCCAGAGGATTCGACGCCTCAGTCAGATGTAAAGCCAGATTTGGGAATAAGAATACTCACACCTACAGAATTTAAGGCTGAGAGTTTCTTAAATCAAGGACTGGAAAAGATTCAAAGACAGGATTATAAAGGAGCAATTGAAGAATTTACTCAGGTGCTTCAAATTGTTCCTAATCATGTAAGTGCCTACCTTGACCGAGGTAATGCCCGCCGTCAAATTGGAGATAATCAAGGGGCAATTGCAGATTACAACAAAGCAATAGAAATTAACCCTGCTTTTGCTTATATCTACAGCAACCGAGGTCATGCACGTAAGGCTTTAGGAGATTATAAGGGAGCAATTGAGGATTATACTCAAACAATTAAAACTTATCCTGAAGATGGCTTTGGCTATGCATATAGAGGCGCGGTTCGCTACGAGATTGGTGATAATAAAGGAGCGATGGAGGATTTGAACAAGGCAATAGAACTTAACGATGGTCGTGGTGATGCATACTTCAATCGGGCTAAAGTTTACGTTGAAGCGAAAAATTTTGCAAGAGCAATTGAAGATTACAGAAAAGCTGCACAGCTCTATTCTGAGCAAGGCAACCTTCTTGGCTCCCTAAGGGCAAAAACAATAAGTACAGAACTTCAGGAGCAAATAAAACCTAGAGCATCAAAACTATAGGTGAGAAAAAGACATAGTGTAAACATCGGTGCAGCTTGGAATACGAGTTCTAGTAAGCCATGCTGCTCGATCTAAAATTAAAGGGCTTTTAGTAACCAAATAGGTAAAGCCTTTTTAGAAAAATATTTTCTATTTTTATCTCAATTCTCAGTTTCCTTCACCGTACAATTCATCATCAAATTCCTTTATAGCTGAAGTATTATAAGGTCTAGGAGCAGGGCTGACTCCACTGAGGTTTGATCCAGGTTGTTCTTTACACAAGCTGGTAAGATCCAATAATTTACCATCTGCTGTTCGCATGAAACATATTGGCACCTCGGCACCAAATTGCTGTACTTCTTGTATTGCCTCTACAGATTGATTCTCAGGAGGAGGTGGTGGAAGACTTAAAGCGGTTTCAGCGAGCAATGCAGTTAAAGCAACAGATAGAGAAGTTATTAGCCGAAGCGACTCAAACACGGCTTTTTACTATAAGATTACTTATATAATATAGCACGATTTGTTTATTTAATACTTAAATAAATGGTTCTAACCAAAGGAAGATAAAAGGTTTAGTATTACGATTAAATTCTCTTTTGAAAGCCTTTCTATCGAAAAACCATGCTTTTTTTAGTATTGCGTTAGAAGTGGTTTTTAGTTTTTGTACTGGCTAGCTGAGCAGTACGATTTGTGCCATAAACATTGACGAACTAATTATAGCTCCCGCTTCTGAAAAGCGGGAGAAAAATGAATAATCTAGTAGATAAAGTATATTGATTAATGTCTCGAATTTCATCAACACTCAAGTACCAAGTTTCTGCGAAGGCAAGAATTGTTGCAGCCGCCCCTTGTAAGCTTTGCTAGCTTAGTATATCTGGAACTGAGCTAAGGTAATTGAAGAAATACATTTGAGTGGAGTTCTTAGTTTTCAGGACTTTCCGGTATGTAGTAAGGTGAATTTCACTTTTTTAGCTGCACTTCAGATAATAGTTATGTCTACTCTTGAACTCAATGACTTATTTAAGGGTGGAATCACAAGAGAAAAATTCCACTCTCTTAAAAAGTTTGCTAGGGGGAAAACCCCCCTGGCAACTTTTCGCTTGCTAAGAGCGATAATTCTGGTAATGTGATTCTGTTTTATGGAATACCTAAGTCTATAGCAAGACCGAATTGGTTAAAGATAGTCTAGAGTTACAGACTGTAGTAATGAGTTTAAGATTAGTTCCTATGAATTTTCTCCAGTTATGTTTAGGCAGGAGGCAAGGGCGGGACAGATTATTCTGCTTGCCCACCGTGACAATTGGTTCCTGGCGGCGTTTTATTTCTAGTTGCCTGTTGATACTAGGTTGCCTTTTCCTCTTCGACATGCCAGCGGTAGCGGGTATCAACGACGATCGCTTTGATGGCAACATCTTTGTCTTATATGCTGGCAATGGTTCCTTGGTTCCGCCCAAGGTGACGCTGGCAGCATCTCTAGAACAGAAGAAGCCAGTGCTTCTAGTGTTTTACGTGGATGACAGCAGCGATTGCAAGCAATATGCCCCAGTGGTTTCGCAGATGCAAGCTTTCTATGGACGGGCAGCAAATTTTGTTCTCGTCAACGTGGATGCCATAATGCCAAAATCCAACTACAAACCAAGTGAACCAGGTTATTACTACAAAGGCGTTGTCCCTCAAGTTCTCGTGTTTAATCAGTCAGGTGAGGTTGTGCTGAATGAGAAGGGTCTGGTGCCTTTTGAGCAAGTAGACGACACCTTCCGGAATGTTTTTAACTTGTTGCCCCGTTCTGAGTCAGTGGAGTTGAAGCGGCGAACAGTGAATGAGATCAGTACTGAGTTGACGAAGTAATCATAGGGGCAGACCAAGCTTGTCTGCCCTGATTTTTTCGGTTTCAGAGGATAAACGATTGGGCAAGTTTTAATGATGTAACGCAACAAAACGCCCCTACGGATATTTGAGGGTGGTTAAAATTTAGCTAAGAGAGCGATCGCATCAATGCCCTAATGATCAACGATCAAGAGAAAGGTGAACGAGCAAGAAAATGGGATGGTCAACCTCTCTATCTACCAACGCTGGTCATGCCTAAAAACAATTTCGTATTCATGTTCAATTACTCAGAATAGTTTTGTTAACGAGACGGTTGCAAGTGGTCATGATACTATCAAGACTTGGCGGTGTGATTAAAAGGCAAAAGTGAAGAATTGAGGTCAAATTATTGGGGGACATGATAAAAATCAACGTGAGTGTAGACAATGAAAGCTTCCCAGAACTCATTAGCCGAGTTTCAGAGAATAGAGAACGTATCGTTATTGAGCAGCAAGGGAAGGCGATCGCCGCTATCATCACATATGCTGATTTGAAGCGATTTGAGGCACTGGAAGCTATCCTACTTAAAAAAGCAGAGCTAGCAGAATATGAATGGCTCAAAGCAGCAGCTAGAAGCCCAGCATTTGATTTCCTGAAAGCTCCTGAAGAAGACATTTATAGCTTGGCTGATGGTAAGTCATTCCACGATCCAGAATGGATTAAAACAGCAGCCAGTGACCCAACTTATGATTCCCCAACAGATCCAGAAGACACCTACACCCTAGCTGACGGTAGACCATTCCGTGACGAAGGGTAAGGTTTTCCTAGTGCCTCCCTATGACGATTTATCAGCTAATAAACTGCGTCCAGCGGCTTGCTTGACGAATCCTGTGGGAGCGCGTCGTCACATTATCTTGGCTTATATCACTAGTCGGATTCCAAATAGTCTACTGGAAACAGATATCCTGTTGGATACTACCCATCCCGACTTTGTAGCCACAGGATTGCGTCAGCCATCTACTCTGAGGTTACATCAACTGGTGACAGTTTCTACAGTGGTGATCCAGCGTGAATTGGGTGAATTGTCATCAGACACACAGGCTGAAATTTATGAGAAGTTGTATAAGCTGCTAAGAGAGTGAGAAGAATCCCTACAGAACTAAAGGGGCAACTCTTTAAGCAGGTCGTCACCAGCAATCACCGTTGCGGTGAAAATAAAAGATAGAGCACGCTGGTATATGCAAATTTTAAGGATATGCTCCTAAAACAGCTTGATAAATTCTTCAAAGCAATCAGTACTCAAACATTAGAAAGTTTAAACCTTTCAACGTTCTAATGTTTTATGCTCATCCTAATTTACAACAGCTTATCAATGCTCAAACACATCTTTGAATTGCAACAAATCCAAGGAAACTATAGTCGGTAGACATTGAAAACATTGCTGTGCCAGTACGAGGCGTTCTTCTCGTTTTAGCATCTCAAGCAACTTCTGCCGCGCACTTAATAAGTAGCGAACATCATTGGCTGCGTAACTGAGTTGTTGCTCAGATAAATTAGCAGCGTTCCCCCAGTCAGAACTTTGAGCAGTCTTGTCAAGTTCCACCTGTTCCAGTTCTTGCACTAAATCTTTCAAACCATGACGGTTAGTGTAGGTTCGGGCTAATTTACTAGCAATTTTCGTGCAGAAAATAGGCATTACCTGAATGCCAAGATTGTGACGCAGGGTGGTAACATCGAAACGAGCAAAGTGAAAAACTTTAAGGACATTAGCTGCTTCCATTAACTGTTTTAAGTTCGGTGCTTCTGTCTGATTTTTAGCAATCCGAAGCACAGTGACTCGATTTTCAGAATCGCACAGTTGGACGAGACACAAGCGATCGCGCTGCGGCAGTAAACCCATTGTTTCTGTATCTACCGCTATTGCCTCTGCCTCTAGATACTGGGATAGTACAGGATCAGGAAGATCGCGATCGCAAACTTGAAATGACAATACCTTATCCCCACAAACGACGAATAAATATTTGGGTGAAGTAATACTCGCCCTTAGCGTTTTTGGCAATTCCAATTCCCGTCAAGTTATACTCACCCTCAATATTAATTCGATGACCAGGGCTTTTGATCCAACCCTGAACAGCTTGTTGATCGGGGTTACTATAACCTTTATTAAAAGCCACATTTTCAGCGGACGCGCGAGTAGGAATCACGCGGCGAATAGCCGCGACTCGCTGCTCAAATCCTTGATGGCTAAAAGGAACTTTACCACTAGCCATCGCCTGACTATGCAGCCTTGCCTGTTCGCTAATGCGCGGATCGAGGATTAGTGGCGGTAATTTACGGGACTGGCGATATTGGTTGATCTGTTGATGTGTTGATTGTTCCAAAGTATTGTAGGGACTGGAAGATACTTTAGACATGGCGACATCGGTTTCCTTAGCTGGGAAAATATCAGCAATAGACGCATCGCAACTGATTAATCCACTAGCAAGTACACCTAATGCCATCCCAGCAGAGAGTTTTTGCATTTTTTGATAGATTTAGCTATTTTGGAGAAACTTGGCGACAGTGTGCACATCTTTATCACCGCGTCCAGAGCAGTTAAGCACAATCCGAGGACTACCACCTAGCTGAGGACAGAGGGTTTCTAGATACGCGATCGCATGAGCCGTTTCGAGTGCTGGGATAATCCCCTCTAGTTGAGCAAGTCGCTGCAATGCTGCTACAGCATCTCCATCTGTCACACTGTAATATTCAGCACGTCTAGTATCTTTTAAATACGAATGCTCTGGACCAACACCAGGATAATCCAGCCCAGCACTAATTGAATGTGCCTCAACAACTTGCCCATCCTCATCTTGCAACAGATAACTCATTGCTCCGTGCAGGACACCAATTCGTCCCTGCGTTAGTGTAGCAGCATGTTTTTCTGTATTAACTCCCTCTCCAGCTGCCTCCACGCCAATCAACCGTACAGATGGCTCATGCACAAATTCATGGAATAGTCCCATTGCATTGGAACCACCGCCCACACAAGCAAGCAGAATATCCGGCAACCCGCCCCATTTTTCCAAAGCCTGAGCGCGGGTTTCTTGCCCAATCACTGCATGGAAGTCGCGGACTATCATTGGGTAGGGATGAGGCCCTGCTACTGAACCCAGGATGTAGTGAGTAGTTTCTACATTCGTCACCCAGTCCCGAATTGCTTCTGAAGTGGCATCCTTAAGCGTACCTGTCCCAGCTGCTACTGGTCGCACTTCTGCACCCATCAACCGCATCCGAAACACGTTCAGGCTTTGGCGTTCCATGTCTTGAACGCCCATATAAATCACGCAGTTCAGACCGAATCGGGCGCACACTGTTGCAGTCGCAACGCCATGTTGTCCAGCACCCGTCTCAGCAATAATCCGCTGCTTGCCCATCCGTTTTGCCAACAATACTTGAGCCAAGGCATTGTTAATCTTGTGAGCGCCTGTGTGGTTGAGGTCTTCGCGCTTCAGATAAATCTGCGCTCCAGTGCCATCTGGTCGGGCATAATGAGCAGTGAGGCGTTCGGCAAAATAGAGTGGGGTTTTGCGTCCTACATAGTCTCGTAATAGCTGTTGTAGTTCTTCTTGAAAACCTGGCTCGTTGCGGTATTGCTGGTATGCAGCTTCCAACTCACCCAAAGCAGGTATGAGAGTTTCAGGCACATACTTACCCCCAAATTGCCCGAAGCGTCCTAATATATCGGGTTGTTGAGTAAAAGCCTGCTGATTTGCTGGTGGAGAGTTGGATGAGAGGGGAGTAAGTGTCACAATGCCTGATGAAATAACGGGATAGACCTCATTATAAATCTTTAGTAATCGACTCACCTCCTCTTAAATCAAAGATTCCTTGAGGGGAATGTTCTTGTTGCTACGATTCAGTCGCAGCGCCAAAGCGGTAACCTTTGCCGTAAACAGTGTGAACTAAAGGCGTTTCACCTGGTGTCTCAATTTTACGGCGCAGCAGACGAATCAAAGCTGCTAGAACGTTACTGCTGGGTTGCTCGTTGTCTTTCCATAGATGTTGATGAATCTGCGTGTGAGTCAACAACTGACCAGCATGGTGCATAAAATATGCCAACAGCTGACTTTCTTTTTCCGATAGATCAATTATGCGTCCTTGGCGATAGGCTAGCTGATTCTCGCAATCCAGTTCCAGATCCGCTACCTGAAGCCGTTGAAACGTTGTGGCGGCGGTTTCAGCACCGGAACGACGTAAAAGGGCGCGGACTCGTGCTAGTAACTCCCGCAGTTCAAAGGGCTTAACTAGATAGTCATCAGCACCAGCATCCAAGCCTTGGACTCGATCATCTAGGGTATCTTTGGCAGTGAGGAAGAGGACGGGTGTAGTTTGTCTGTGCGATCGCAATTGCACAGCAATCTCCAGCCCCGTTTTGAAAGGTAGCATCCAATCGAGAATCAGCAGGTCATAACTGCCTTGTGCCGCCATCTGGCTACCAACTGAACCATCGTAAGCTACATCAACACTGTAACCTTCACGGGTTAATACTCGACTTAGTGGGTTAGTTAATTCAACTTCATCATCAACCAGGAGAATTCGCATTTTGCCAACTTAATGAATATTAATTGCATTTGTTCTACGCTCCATAAATTAGGTAAACATTCGAATAAAGTTAAATTAATAAAAAGCTTATTGCTAATTTTATCAACTGAGCTACAGTTAATTTTTGAACTTCGGCTTTCTCCAGAATGTAAAGCTAAAACCGTAAATCCACTGTACTTTATTAGCCGTATTTTATTAAGGGGAATCTTAAAGCTGTAAAACCTACATGTTTTGGATCAATCCGCAAACCCTATTAAATCAATATCACACTAGGAAGTTTCATAATGTCTCCAAAATATAATCGTTCTTTTTTATCAGATATCCGGTGCAACATGTCCGTTGTGCTACCTACGTTACTTACGCTTGTCGGGGCTATTTCCTTGCTACCCGTTACCTCGTCTGTAGCCAGAGCCGGTGATGCTTGTGGATTAAACTCCGCCGTTCCGGGGCTAAGATTGGTGTCACTTACAGTCAGTCCTTCAGTTGTAGAAAGTCGCAGCGAACCTAAAGGCGAGGTTGTGCTATCTGCTCCAGCTCCAGAAGGCGGCGCAACTGTAATTCTTGGAACCAGTTTTCATGCTGCTAACCCCGGTTATTGTCTAGTAGTCCCAGAAGGGAAGACGAGCGAAACCTTTAGCATATTCACGTATGATGAATCTACAACCACGAGTGGTCATATCTTTGCAAATTACAATGGTTCCTTCTTTGCAAAGCCGCTCACTGTAACGCCTAAGAATTAGGTAGATATTTTCCACTAGCGCTATTCGACTGCTAGCTGCTGTAGTAGTTTAAGTTATGTGAGAGGGTAAGGCAGTAAGTACCGCCTCCCTCTCAAAATTTAACAATTTCTATTTATGATTACAGTTGCATTACCAAAGGGCGCACTTCTACAAGACAGCATTCGCCTGCTACAAGATGTTGGATTAGATTTTAGTGCTTTTCTTGACTCAGCTAAGCGTCAACTCCAGATTCAAGACCCCAGTGGTACGGCTAAAGCACTTTTGGTAAGAACGCAAGATGTGCCAGTTTATGTAGAATACGGTCAGGCACAACTGGGTGTTGTTGGTTACGATGTGCTACGCGAGAAACAGCCCCAAGTCGCTCAATTAATTGACCTCAAGTTTGGTCGCTGTCGGATGTCGGTGGCAGTGAAAGTATCTAGCCATTACCGTTCCGCATTGGAATTGCCGCCTCACGGCCGCGTTGCTTCTAAGTTTATCTACTGCGCCCGTGAATATTTTCATAGTCTGGATCTGCCAGTGGAAATTGTGCCGCTTTATGGTTCGGTGGAACTGGGACCTATTACGGGAATGTCTGAGGCGATCGTTGATTTGGTTTCGACGGGGCGGACTCTAAAAGAGAATGGCTTAATTGAAATTGATATATTGTACCAAAGCACAGCGCGGCTGATTGCCCATCCCTTGAGTTATCGCCTGAATACGGGTGATTTACACAGCTTGGTTGAGAAAATGCGGGCAGCAACGCTAGCTGTAATCTAAGTAGTTCGCAGAATGTACCAAGAATCATCTAGTTGCCACGCTTCTTGTGCGATCGCATAGTAGACTACATCTAAATTGTAGAAGTAGGCATCTTTCTCATATTTCAGCCCTGCTTTCTCCATCACATGGCGCGAAGCTAGATGTTCTGGTGCAGTAATTGCAACAATGTGATCTAGCTTGACTTCCTCAAAGCCATACCTCAAGCTAGCTTTTGTCGCTTCTGTAGCAATTCCTTGATTCCAGTAAGATTGGTTGAACCGATAGAGAACTTCGACTTCAGGGCTATTTGGAAGAAAATTAAGCCCACAATGACCAATTAATTGACTGGTTTGTTTATAAATTACAGCCCAGACACCAAACCCGTGCTGCTCCCAATGGGTGATAAAAAATTCTAAAATCTCCTGAGTTACTTGTCTAACTTTCTCTTCTGGGATCGGTCCCTTTGGTGAATACTTCATTACTTCTGGATTGCTCAAGATTTGAGCAAGGTCATCCAGATCGTTTAGCGTGTACTGTCTTAGCCGCAGTCTGGCTGTTTCAATCTCAGGCATGGTGATATTTGAGGGCGATCTCTACATTCGTTACATTTATAAGGTGTGCCTTTTTTGTTGCCCAAAATCCTGTAATAGTTTTATCATGACAAGCTCACCGCCACTAACCAAGCCTTTGGGAAGACGACCCCGCGAAAATGACTGGCGATTATTCCTGCGGTTAGTGCCTTATGGTCGCCGTCATGGGCGTTTGCTAGCAGTTTCGATGGTGTTGCTCGTACCGCTGGCTGTGGCTGGGGTTATGCAGCCAATTCTGATCGGACAGGCGATCTCGCTGATTCGCCAAGAACCCAGCACCTACGAATTTCTCAAGAGTCTGACTTTGAGCCAAGGTCTAAATATTCTAGAAGGCTTATTGCTATTAACAGTAATCCTCCAACTGGTATTTTCTGGCGTTCAGGGATATCTAGTACAGAAGGTGGGGCAACAAATCACCGCTGATATTCGCAATGACTTATTTGATCATGTAACCTCTCTAGCGGTACGCTTTTTTGACCGCACACCAGTAGGAAAATTAATTACTCGCCTCACAAGTGATGTGGAAGCGCTAGGGGATGTGTTCACTACGGGGGCGATCGGCATTGTCAGTGATTTGGTGAGAATGCTGGCTTTTGTGGTTACCTTGTCTTTCATCCAGTGGCAACTAACTTTGATGCTGGTGTTGATGCTGTTACCGATTACAGGGCTAATTATTTACTTCCAGCAGCAGTTCCGCCGCGCCAATTATAAAGCCAGAGAAGAACTTTCTGTCCTCAACTCAACTCTGCAAGAAAACATTGTCGGAATTAATGTAGTGCAGCTGTTCCGTCGGGAGCAATTCAATTCCCAATTGTTTCGCTCTACTAACCAGCACTATATTCGTGAGGTGGATAAAACTATTTTTCACGACTCAGCGGTATCGGCAACGCTGGAATGGATTAGTTTGGTGGCGATCGCCGGAATTTTGTGGTTAGGCGGCTTACTTGTCCTGCAAGAACGCTTGACTTTTGGTACGTTATCTATATTTATTCTATCTGCCCAGCGTCTGTTTGATCCGCTGCGCCAGTTTGCCGAAAAATTCACCGCGATTCAATCTGGATTCACTGCTGTAGAGCGGATTAGCGATATCCTAAACGAACCAATTGAAATCCGCGATTCAGAGCAAGCAAAAGGTAGTTTTAATCCTCGTTCCTCAACAGCAGGCGAAATCCGATTTGAACACGTTTGGTTTGCCTACAAAGACGACGACTACGTCATTAAAGACCTGGATTTCATCATTCATCCTGGTGAGAAAGTTGCCTTAGTTGGACCCACAGGTGCTGGTAAAAGCTCTATCATCCGGTTACTCTGCCGCCTTTATGAACCAAGCAAAGGCCGCATTTTTATGGATGGAGTAGACATTCGAGATTTGCCGCAGGCAGAATTACGGCGGCGCATGGGTGTAATTCTCCAAGAAGGCTTTTTGTTTGCCGGAGATGTGAAGAGCAATATCACTTTAGGAGATACATATACCCTAGAGGAGATCAAAAAGGCAGCTGAAACGACTAATGTTGCTCAGTTTATTGAACAACTGCCCCAAGGTTACGATACCCAATTGAGAGAACGGGGTACAAATCTTTCTAGTGGACAGAAGCAACTCTTGGCTTTTGCCCGTGCTGCTATTCGGAAACCACACGTTTTGGTGTTGGATGAAGCAACGGCTAGTCTGGATGTGAGAACAGAAGCTTTAATTCAGGATGCTCTAGATCATCTACTTGTAGGACGTACAGCAATTATTATTGCCCACCGACTCTCAACTATCCGCAATGTGGATCGGATTCTAGTGCTGAAGCGGGGTCAGTTGGTAGAATCAGGTACTCATGAAGAGTTGCTGCGCCAAGGGGGACTGTACGCTGGTTTGCATAATCTCCAAATGTTAGGTCAGTAAAGACGAGTAGAGTGTGAACGTTACTGCCAGTGGTTTTGATATTGTTATTTCCACATAGGCTGACTCAAAAATATATGGTGTTGGTGTCACTTAGCTTGCTTACATGGAGTAGTTACAAAAAAATAGCCTTGACTGGTGTATTCTGGTTTATCGCCTAACAAGCGGCTGCACTCGGAACGAATCGTTACTCTGTTGGTTATGTGCAAACATTATCGCCGTCGGGTGAGCCGCAAGCCGTTATGCTGCCTCAAGCTATTTGTGGGGACATAATCGTAGAATTGTTTGGGAGATGCAACAATTAAGTAAGCGGAAATCCTCAATGAAGCGATAGTTGGCAAGGCATTGGAGGGGTGAAGTTATCTTGCTATTACGGCTATAAACATTAAAATCTACCTAATTTCACAAACTGCTTTAAGTTCAAAGTTAAGCCCAATTCTATGAATACCCTCGACCAAGTGCTAGAAACCGCTTTACAACTGCCCTACGAGCAGCAAGAAATGCTGATTAAAATTCTACAAAAGCGTCATAACGAAAGCCGTCGAGCAGAAATAGCTGCGGATGCCCAACAAACTCTGACTGATTTCCATGCAGGTAACTTTAGACCTCAATCAGCCGAGAATGTCATTGCAGCATTACGCCAGTCCTTGAGTGACTCAGAAGCATGAGATCGCTGGTTTTAACTCCAAAATTCAAGCGAGCATTCCGTAAGTTTGTGAAGCGAAACAATGAGTTCCAGCAACGCATTGAAGACACTCTTCAGCAGATGGAAGCGGACGTATTTGCCCCAAACTTGGGTACTCATAAATTGAGTGGCAAGCTTGACGGTCTTCAATCTTGTTCTTGCGGCTATGACTGCCGTATTGTCTTTTCAATTGAGCAAGATACTGAAACAAATTGCGAAATTATTGTCCTGCTTGATATTGGAACGCATGATGAGGTGTATTAATTGTATTGGTAGTTGCGGTAGCATAACAAGTCGATAATAAGTCGCTACACCGGAACGCCCCAAGCTAGTTGGTTGAGTTGCAGAGGTTGTCTGCGTCCGGTGAGCTTAGCTGTTAGTTGTGCAAGGAGATTAGGTCAGGTTAATTAATTATTGATTGCATTCGAGACAACAATTTACCCTTAATTGTGTGGGGGATACTTAGCATTTGTCCGTCGCACCAGCCAATAACAGATTGAAAGGGCAAAAATGGTTGCAGCGAGAGCAAGCAGTTCTAATTCAGAAATTTTTTCAAAGTCGAGAATGATGATCTTACGGGCTACGGCAATCAGAGACGTAATAATCACCATCTCAATCTGAATAATATGACTGCCGAGATAAGATGTAATATTTTGGGTAATCTCTAGCGCAATTAGAATATTTAAAAATAGCCCAAAGATCTTCAGTAAGGTGGCAGAAAAACGACCAACAGGTGGAGACAGCAGCTCTTGTGTCAAAACAATACAGAGGTCTAATATGGCAAACAGCACTACCACAATCATTGCCAGAGAGAGGATTTTGGCAAAAAAATCTTCTATTTTATCCAGAAAGAGGAGAAATGTCTGATTCTGACCTTTATCAACCAAAGGTCTCAATAGTTTCCGTAACAACCGCATTTTATTTGTTTACTTAAAGGAAACTACCCCAGGCTACCAAGTCCACAGATTAAGAAGCGAGATGCTCCTGACTCTAGAGTAGTCTTTTTAGTCGGGGCTGATTGAATCATTTTCAGTAATTGGCTGAGACATCTTTAAACTTAGTCTAATCTCTAGCCTTCCTAGAGATTTTCCTGTCCTACACCGACAACAGAGCCTCTACCACCAAATGCAGTACCAGTCCTACCCTTATTAAATCGAGAAGTTGCTGCTCGCAAAGTGATACTTGGTAAAGGAACATAGCCAACTTGTAATACTAGCTTTGCGTTCTCTGGTGCTAGATAGAAGTTAGTAAATGCCTTGACTTCTGGGCGAGTAGCAGCAGATTTCTTGACATAAATGAACACTGGGCGAGAAAGTGGCTGATAGTTAGTATCCGCGATCGTTCGCGGGCTAGGCTGGACGCAGCCATATCCACTGTCAATAGCAACCAGCTTGAGCTTGTCTCTGTTTGCCAGGTAATATGCATAGCCAAAGTAGCCTAGGCCATTCTGATCTGAGGAAACACCCTGTACTAGAGTGTTGTCATCTTCGCTCTTGGTGTAGTCACCTCGGCTTTTACCTTGTTCACCCACAATTGCCAGAGTGAAATAATCGTAGGTACCAGAGTCAGTACCAGGACCATAAAGCTGCAATGGCTGACTGGGGAGGTCAGAGCGAACTTGGTTCCAATTAGTAACTTTGCCCTCAGCAGCTGGCTCCCAGAGTTTTTTTAGTTCTCCAACTTTGAGGCAATCTACAGAATTTTGGGGATTAACTACAACTGAGATCCCATCAAAGGCGATCGGCAATTCAGTGTATTCGATGTTATTTTTTTGGCAAAGCTCCATTTCAGCAGCATCAATAGGGCGGGAAGCGCCTGTAATGTCGGTTTCACCCGCGCAAAACTTCTGGAAACCACCACCAGTACCAGACACACCTACCGTTACTTGAACTTCAGGATTCATCTTTTGATATTCTGCTGCCATCACCTTAGAAACGGGCAACACAGTGCTGGAGCCATCTACCTTCACATCGCCTGATAGATTGGAGCTAGCCGCCGTGTTTTGAAAGCCTTCTGCTTGAACCAAGGCTTCCGGAAAGTCAGGAGTTGGATCAGCAGCCTGATCATTATTGCAAGCAGCTACTCCTGATACCAGAACTAGAGAAAGAAATGCTAAACGAACGTTTTGGGTAAACATGATGTTTTTAAATGCTGTGATTTCAACCCTTGCAATCGTGTGAACTGCGTGACCAATCTACCTTGCTGCTCCTACTGTCTCTGGCTGTAGCTGGCGATCGCCAGCTACATCGGGGATTAATCTTTCTAGTAAACGAGCGATCGCTGGCAGAAACGCAATAACTACAGTCACGCCAATCAAGTTAAAAATGACTTGAGCATTAGCAATCTGGCGACCCACACCAGCTCCTGCTGAAACTGACAGGACGAGTTGTACCAATAGCGGTGCAAAGATGACTCCCAGAATGGCACTAATTAAATTGAACAGAAGATGAAATACACCCGTTCGCAAAGCTGAGCGACCACGCCCAATCGTAGCCACTAGCGTATCCGCGCAGGTACCGACTTCCGCACCCAACATAATGGCGATACCCGCAGGCAGCGAAATTAAGCCAGAACCCGCTAAGGTAATCACAATGGCGACTGTAGCCGAAGAAGATTGAATAATCACTGTAAACAATGCCCCAACTGCCGCACCCAAGAGGGGATTTCTGCCCAGGGTTTGCATCAAGTCAATGAAGGGTTGGTAGTCTCGGAACGGCTTCATGGCTTCATCAACCGCTTCTAGACCGTAGAACATCAAACCGAACCCAAACAGAATGATCCCTATATTTTTCTGCGTATTTGTCTTACCTACAAACAGCAGCAACAACCCTGAGAACATTAGAAGCGGGACGTACTGTGCGATATCAAGAGAGATAATTTGGGCTCCAATTGTCGTACCAATATTGGAACCTAAAACCACACCGAGGGACTGCACAAAGGTGAGGACTCCAGCACTCACCATTGCAATCACCATGATGATAGTGACGGATGAGGATTCCAGCAAGGTTGTGGCGACGGCTCCCGTTAACACTCCCGCAAAGCGGTTAGTGGTGGCTTTGCTGAGGAAACCCTTCATCCGGTCTGTCCCGATTTCTTCCAGTCCTTCAGATAGTCGGGTAACACCAAAGATAAACAGCACTAAACCCGCCAATGCGCCCATAGCCATTGCGAAGAAGTTTATAATTTCCTCTTCCTCTTCTGCTGCTTCAGCTCCTTCAGATGCTGTGGGAGCCTGAGCAATCTCAAATTTGATATCCCGTCCACTTTCGGCTTCAGCAGCCTGAGCAGTGACGCTGACTTCTACAGATGTTGATGCTAAAAACGGAAGTTCAAGACTCAAAAGAGAGGGATAAACAATCAAAGTCATGACGAAACAGGCGACACTCAACCATTTGAATATTTTGCTATTGAATCTTTTTCCAATAAGCACGGTGGTTCCTCCCAGTAGATATATTATGCTCCTTTTAAAATATGCATACATGTATTAAATAAATATGTTGCATCTATGCATATGCGTGCTTATCATACTATTGCTCTATTTATTTATTTCTGCTTTCTAGAAAACAATATTATTAATTTATTTAAAAGGTTACTTGAACATAAACTTAAATTAATCAGGACTTAATCTTTTTTAGAATAACTAATTACTTCGATGTTATGAAAACAAGTTTTAAGAAAGTAAGCAGTCAGTGGCAACGAACTGGCTTAATCAATTTTCCTGCTTATTAGGCGATCGCGGTATGAGGAATTACTCTTTTGTCTTACGTTTAGTAAGCGCAGCGCGTATTGCTTGATAGATATGGTGAAATGAATCTGCCTGGACCGGGCCCAGGCAGAAGGAGCGATCGCCCCCAAGTTACTCAAAAAAGTTGGACAAAGTTGCCGTGTAAGTTACTAAATAAACCTACTGTTTGACTCCTTACGGCGAATGCCAATCACGGAAGGACGCGGTGGTCCCTGAAGTTTGCCTTCTATGTTACTTGGCCAGTTACTGCCACGAGGAACTGTGCGTTCTTGGGTAAAGACAGCAGTGCCATTTATGTTCAACATTTCGATGTCTCGCTTCAGGATTGTCTGAGGTCTAAATGGACAATCTTCACCAGGGTGCTGTACCGAAAGAATCAAGGTATTTCCCACAAAAGTTGGTCCTGTCATCTCGCAGCGGACTGGTCCATAGGCAAAAGGCGTGATTCGCCCTTTATCTGGTCCAGTTGTAGGAATGAAGAACAGCCAGTTATTACCAAAAACCCCAGTCAGGTTAGAAGTC
>JBGTCQ010000066.1:0-28812 GCA_041748755.1 Chroococcidiopsidaceae cyanobacterium
CTTTGCCTCGCTCATCTCGCGGGTCAGTCAGGTCAGCAAAATACGTCAGAATACTAGCATCCTTTGACTGGCTCATGAGCAAGGCTCCTCTTGCTTTTTACTGCTCTTAGCCTACTCTAAAATTTTTATGCGTTTGCCCTGTCTAGCGTCTATGTCCAACACTCAACCAGTAGTTTCTGCCTTATGGCTCTATGAACACCTGGAAGATCCTCAGATAGCGATCGCTGATTGTCGTTTCTCCCTCACAGATCCAGGACTGGGACGACAGCAATACCAAGCAAGTCACATTCCAGGAGCAGATTACATAGATTTGAACTGGGATCTTTCCAGTCCTGTTGAACAGCATGGAGGACGGCATCCTTTACCCAACCCAATTGATTTGGCTGACAAGTTATCGGCTATGGGTGTAGGTTCCCAAACGTTGGTCATTGCTTACGATGATTCACGCTTTACCTTTGCCGCTCGTCTGTGGTGGTTGCTGCGCTACTTGGGGCATAACCAAGTTGCCGTCTTAGATGGGGGTTTCAAAGGCTGGTCAAGCAAATATCCCGTTACAGACGCAATGCCTAACCGTGTGCCGTCTGAGTTTGTGCCGCAGTTACAACAACAAGTAGTCGATATAGAAGCTGTCATTGCCCGCAAAGATCGCCCAGATGTAGTGCTAGTGGATTCACGGGAGAGCGATCGCTACTTAGGGAAAAGAGAACCGATTGATAGAATTGCTGGCCACATTCCGGGCGCTGTTAATTATCCCTGGCAGGAGGTTTCCAACGCTCAAGGCTACCTGCTGCCTCAAGCCTTGCAACGTCGTCGCTGGGAAAAACTCAAGCAAGCCGATGAAATTCTGGTCTATTGCGGTTCTGGTGTCACTGCCTGCGTTAATTTACTGTCTTTGGAAATTGCTGATATTCACACTGGCAAGCTTTATCCCGGTAGCTGGAGCGACTGGTGTTCCTATTTGTAGTCATTAGTCACTAGTATCAAAACTTACCCAGTTCTATAGTATAGGTGACACTAAAAAATAAGTTGTCAAAATCAATATTTGGTTGGGAAGAACCGCCAAAAGTTAAACCACTCTGGACACTGATCTGACTGCCACGCGATAGCGCATAAGTTAAGCGACCGAGTAGCCGATGATACTGATCCTGCCGATCGCGTTGTGTGAAGTTTGACAGAGCAAATTGGTAGTCAAGACCAACTTGAAGGTCACGTTTAATTGCGTAGCTCAAATATAACGATAAAGAGTTGATTATCCGACTGCGACTTTCTGGATTAGCATCACTGAGACGAAATTCATAAAGAGTATTCAAGCGTAATTTATCAGTAAGCTGATCTCGCCTTTGGAAAGCCAGGCGAATTGCATGTTCGTTAAGAAAGTAATCGCCAGTTCCGGCCCTAAATAATTGTTGATTAGTCCAACCAATTTCGCCGTACATCCGAGGCGTTAGCTGCTGACGAATGCCTGCTCTAAATCTCAACTGGTTGTAGTTGGACTCGGATTGATCGACATAACGAATTAGAACACCATCTATTGCTGTAACCAAAGCAGTTTTAGGGCCTAGCGCTGGTGCTGCCAAAAGCGTTAGACCCAACGAAAGCAAGCCATCATTTATAGGATCAATCCCAGAGAATACATTGTTGGTTTGAAAATAGCCGCTCTGAGCTATCAAGCGTAATGTTGATTGATAGCGAGGCGACTGTACTTTTTGTGGCGGCAATAATTCTTGCTCTCGGATGCGGAGATTGCCCAATTCCAAATCGCTGTCCGTTACTGGAGGCTCTAGTTCTAGCTTCCGCACGCGCAGAGTACCTAGTTCCGGATCGGCTTGAGCCTGATGAGGTACTCCTATCTCACGCACGCGCAGAGTCCCCAGTTCTGAACCAGTATCTGTTTTAGGGGGAAGGAATTCTAGCTCACGCACGCGCAGAGTCCCCAGTTCCGAATTGTCATCCGACCGAGGTGCATCCAAATTTTTTAGTGTCAGTGTAGGCTGGTGTTTAGGGGGAGGTAGGGGAAATATTGGTTGTACTTTTAGCTGTGATGCGCTATCGGGCAGCTCTACATTCTTCAAATTTTCATTAGGGTTAAAATTGAGTTTAAAAGGAGGTACTACTTCAACCTTTGCTGGTGTGTGCGGTGACATAACTTTGGCAGGCAACGGGCCAACGTTCTGTCGGAGGAATCGGTTAGCATCTGTGTTGACTGCCTGAGAATCTCTTACCTCTTCATGCTTAGCGTAATGCCTATCAGAGCCTAACGTTAGGGCTTCTGCCAAACGCTCCTTAGTTATTGGAGTTGCTATTGGCTGACCTAAATCCGCTACCCAAGCCCCAGCATAATGTGGCGCTGTCTTGAGTAATTTAAAATCCTCACCTTGAGAAACTACCTGAGCAATTTCTGAAGTGGTTAGCGATCGCATCTTGTTTAAAGGTTCAACAGGTGATACTATTGATGAAAACATGCCTTTATTTTCATAAATGCCTGAATTTACAGCAACTGCTGTACTATTACCAATAGCAAACCAGGCTGCACCACTTGATGCAAACATAATTGACACTACTTTTTCCCATTTTGAGCGTGGCAGTATTTGGCGCTGTTGATTACACCGATAAAGTCGGCGAACATATGGTTTGAGAATAGTAGCTTTACAATCAACTTTAGCCACAGTGTATAATTGAGAACGTGCATTACTTTTGTCTACCTGGTTAGACCAGATTTGTAGGCTGTATTTATATATTTCTACAGAACAGAATATCTCAGCTAATTGTAATTTTAACTACAGATAGCCATATTATTAATAAATGTTAATTTATATTTGATGATTAGGATATATGCTAAGTGGCAGTGAGTTAGATTTCCGCGCTGACAGCTGGCTTTTATTGGATAGCATCTCCACTAATTAAATTGGCCTTCTGAAACCTTGAGCCAAGGCTCTGCGTCTACCTAATTTGCTATTAGTTTAATTCTTTCCGGCCCCAGAAGCCATGCCTCACAAGTTACTTGTACTACTCGCAATCATTTTATGGAGTGGCATAACACTGCCTCTCCAGAAAGAGGCAAGTGCTGAAACTGCTTTGAATCGGGCTATAGTTCAAAACCTACGCAACCTCGTTCGCCTCATTCCGCAAAATCGCGTAAGCCGTCCGGCACGAGTGTCAGATGCAATGAAGCCTGGAGATACGCTATCCACTGGTCGCTCGTCTCTAGTAGAGTTGCGCTTCAATGATGGTTCTCTGGCGCGGATTGGCGAACAGGCGGTATTTCGGTTCCTGGCGAAGACGCGAAATTTCAAACTGTCAAATGGAACTGTACTGCTATTAATCCCGCCTGGACGCGGCGTAACAGGCATACAAACACCAAATGCAGCGGCAGCAATTCGGGGTTCGGCATTATTCGTGCGCTACATTCCTGGTACTAATACTACGATTGTCGGCTCCCTGACAGATAGCAACATTGAGGTTTTTAACGAGGGTGGTTCCCAAAGCGAGGTGCTGGAAGCGGGTCAAATGGCCGTTATTGTTGAAGACAGAATTGAGAGTTTATACGAATTTGATCTTAATACCTTTTATGAGACGAGCGACCTAGTTCAGGAACTTGACCTGAATCAGCAATCTAAAGAGGAAAGCCCAGATCCAGCGATCGCTAGTGTTCAAGCTGAGACATCAGAAGCTGCTGCTGCACAGCCGCCAATAGTCGGCGAAGGAGTGGTTGAAAACCCAGCTTTTGTCCAACCCTCTGCTACATCTGCTCCAATTCCGGTTGATAACACGACTAGTCCAACCCCTGTTAATCCTCCAGTAGCTGCCCCAATTAATCCTCCGGAAACACCTGCGGCTAATCCCCAAAAAACACCTGTAGACAACCCAGTCGCTCCTCCTACAGACGACCTCCCAAAAATACCTGTAAACAACCCAGTTGATCCTCCTACTGACGATATCCCAGAAACACCTGTAGACAACCCAGTTGATAATCCTACCGATGATATCCCAGAAACACCTGTAGACGATATCCCAGAAACACCTGTAGACAACCCAGTTGATCCTCCTACTGACGATATTCCAGAAACACCTGTAGACGATATCCCAGAAACACCTGTAGACAACCCAGTTGATAATCCTACCGACGATATTCCAGAAACACCTGTAGACAACCCAGTTGATAATCCTGTAGATCCTCCTACTGACGATATTCCAGAAACACCTGTAGACGATATTCCAGAAACACCTGTAGACGATATCCCAGAAACACCTGTAGACAACCCAGTTGATAATCCTGTAGATCCTCCTACTGAGGATATTCCAGAAACACCTGTAGACAACCCAGTTGATCCTCCTATAGATCCTCCTACTGAGGATATTCCAGAAACACCTGTAGACAACCCAGTTGATCCTCCTACTGAGGATATTCCAGAAACACCTGTAGACAACCCAGTTGATCCTCCTGTAGATCCTCCTACTGACGATATCCTAGTCAATTGAATAAGCAGCTTGGCTTCATTGCTTCCAAGCTGTGTAACAGACCTATATTAAAAATTTAATCTTGAGTCAGTTGCTTTTTGAGTTGGGTCAGAATCGCCTTTGGAGGGAATTTTTGCCTCTATAAAGGTACTTTATCCTACTGGAATAATGGGTTTTCAAGCTTGCCGCTTTAGATGAGTTAGTTTTCTTTTTCTCAAGTCTAAATGAGAATTGAATAGTTGGATAGTTATAGTCTTAATAATTGGCTTGCTTTAATCAGCGTAGCAACAGCAGCACCGTCTGCAACAACCCTACGACGAAACCCAAAAGACCGCCTAAATTAACGATCGCTTGCAACTCATTTTTAACAATTCCCTCAATTGCCGCCTCCAAATCAGCAGCCGAAGTTGATTTAACGCGGTCAACAATCACCTGATCAATCGCCAAAATTGGAATTACTTGAGCTACAATTGCTTCCAAGTCCTGCTCCAAATAGCGATCTAAAATTAAAGCTAGTTCTTTGCTAACGACTCCTAAAGAAGCACTTACAGTAGTTGAATTCCGCAGACGATTGAGGAGCAAAGTGGCAATATTCTCCCAGTCAATCGAGCCGCTTAATCCCTGAAAAAAATCAGTTCCGCGCGTTTGTAAATAACTACGGCTAGTGTCCCTTATTGTCTTACGTAACTGCCGCACTGTTGAAGTAGGTAAATTTTGGAAGGATAGATTTTTTAGCCATGTTTTCAGGCGATCGCGTACTCCTAAAGATAGAATCAACTCAGCTATCCGAGCGTTTGCTTCCTCTTTCTCATCAAGGCAAAAAGTCCGCAGACGACTTAAACTATTGCGTAAACCAAACAAATTCGCTACTACCCAGTAAGTGCCACTGGTTTTTTCCCGAAAGCCTTCATCGATAATTTGAATTGTGCGATCGCTCAAGAAATCAATTATAAGTTGTCGCAGCACGTCTGGTGGTAGCACTCCTTGCAACAGCCAATCTGCTAGTTTACTAGCTTGCTCGTTACTTAATTGAAATTCGAGTAATACCTGATCGAAAATTTGATTAATCTGAGCTTCCAGAAAGTCTTCACGACGAGCTAAAACCTTAATTAAACGTGGTAAGGATTCTCCTATTAAATCTTTAAGAATTCCAGCTACAATCTTGGCTGTTTTCTGTTCTTTATCTAATCGAACTTGATCCAGTGCCGATTGTAATAGCCAAAGAATCGCTCCTTGAACACGCTCGATTTGTAGTAGCCGCCGTGCCAAATTTTGTAGTTCCCCTGGGGTTAACAAAGAACCCATAACGGTGTCAGAAACGCGCTTTGCTAAGCGTTCCTGGTTACGGGGAATCAAGCCAGGAGTAAATGGCAGTCGTCGTTTACCGATATAGATAGCTCGGTAAGGCCGAAACAGCATTTTGATGGCTATATCGTTAGTAAAATAGCCAATAATTCCTCCAACTACAGGAGGCCCAACATAAAGCCACAGGTTAGACCATTCCAAGGGAGTGAGCCAAAAAGTTATGAATTGTAAATAATAAGTTCTGAGTGCTATTTATGTGATAATACTCAAAACTTATAATTAAGCTTTCGTTACCACTAACACTCCCATCATACCGTTAGCAATAGGGTAGTGTATAGCGGTAGAAAACCCCGCCTGACTTGCTAACTCCACCTGCTCTTGCCCTGTCGGAAATCGGTCTAAGCTGGGACTAATATATGCGTATTCTTCAGTTAGATTTAGATGCTCGGCGACTGGCACTACAATTTTAGCTAGATACCATTGCTGAAAGACTCTCAATTGTAAATTGCTAGGGCGATGAAAGTCTAAAATAGCAGATTTAGCACCAGGTTTAAGAACGCGGTGCAACTCTTTGAGACTGCGGGGAATATCTATCACATTCCGCAGACCATAGCCCATTGTAGCGGCATTGAAGTAGTTGTCAGCAAACGGTAAATCTAGGACATCAGCTTCAATCCAGCTGATGGAGTAACGGGGGTACTGGTGTTGGGAGCGTTTTTGAGCGATCGCCAGCTGCTGAGAAGAAAAATCCACTCCATATACATAACCTGTGGTTCCTACTTGACGCGCCAGCCGCAAAGCTAAATCTCCACTACCACAACACAAATCTAGACTTGTATCTCCAGGACTAGCATTACTCCACTTCACCGCCATTTGTTTCCAAATCCGGTGCTGTCCTAAACTTAACCAATCGTTTAGTTGGTCATATACAGGCGCAATACGGTCAAAAATGGCACGAATTTGAGTTGAAGTCATAAAAAGTGGTTAGGTTCATAAGGAATGTAAAATTAAAAATGGAGAATGTAGAAGTTTCTAATTCCCAGTTCTCTTTACCTGCCGCACTTGTAAAGCTGATAGGGAATTCCAATACGATAGTGCTGTGTAGAATCAAGGGTACAAGTACTTTGAGTAGCTTTTAGCTGAGACGGGTAATCTTGCTGTTTTAAGCCTGGTGCAACAACCCATAGATTAAGCTGATTTGCTGGTGGTTGTAGTTGAGACAGCTGTTGCCAAACATATTCATATCCTAGCGATCGCTTGAAAAAAGCAAATTCAGCATCACTCCTAATTTTTTCCAGTGCTAAGGCAAAACTTAATCCCAACGCTACATCCTGGTAGTCTTGATAGCCTACAACAACCATTAAATGAACAGCAGGTTCTTGATTCATGTTTTGGGCGACTAGCTGTGGATTGTAGGGCTTTTGGAAGACAAAGTTAGAAACTACTAAGACACAACTTAAGCAGGAAAAGGTAAAAAATAATAAGTAAAAATTTTGTTGTGCTGCCTTTGATCCCTCGTTTTTAAGGAGGGGTAGGGGTGAATCGTTTTTGACTAAACTAGCTGCTATTAACGCTACTAAGCTAGGGTAATAAACGAAGTGATAGCGCGGTATAAAAGTAATATCCTTGCCTAATAGGTAAGTAATAGCGAAGAATTCCAGCAACACACAAAGGGTAAAACTCCCCAATGTCAGCACAGATAAATTGTTTTCTGGTGTATGCCACAACTGCTTTAGCCCTTTGACGGTGTGCCACGTCACCCAGGCGGCAAAAAAAACCATTAAAAGCCCCGCGGGAACTGCAATCCACAAAGGTTGATTCTCGACTGGCAGAGCAACGATCATCAGTACCCAACTGGCTAGAGTTTGATATACAGGGGTGATATATTGCGGTTGCGGCAGCCAATTGGTTTCAGAACGATTAAAATGTCCCAAGAGCATTGGCCACCAAGGTATGAAGCTAGCCACAACACCAATAACGGCTAAATTAGCTGTAAACCAGCTTTTGCAAGATAGAATGTGGCGCTGCCAGGAGATCAGTCCAAATAGAGTAACTATCTGGGCGATAAAAGCCAGAATAAAAAAGTAGTGGACGTAAAGACCTATACTATTGACAATGGCCCAGCTGGTCCAAACGCTGAAGCGCAGCTGCTGTTGCTGAAAAAGATCCTGCTGGATTTGAATTAGTCCGAGTAACGCTAAAGTAATGAGGAGCATGGGTAGGGTGTAGTGCCGTGCCTCCTGAGAAAGATAAACACCAAAAGGGGAAACTGCCATCATTGCTGCCCCCATTAAGCCTGCTGCTGGAGAAAAAGCAACGCGATTAAGGTAGTAAACTGCGGCGATCGCGCTTACACCAAATAAAGCCGGTAGCGATCGCAGCGTCCAAATCAACCCATGTGTCACAATACCCACTACAGGTGTTGCTAACCACTTGTGCATTAAGCAAAAAAACAAGGGTGGATGAGTAGACTGAATAGCAAGATTATGGGCAATCTGAGAACAACTTGACGCTGGATTGAAACTAAAAATCTGCTCCAAACGCTTCACAGAAAACACTGCTTCTAAGGGCACATCATTGTAGTTACGCCCCAAGCTGAATAAAGCTGTAATTACTTCATCCAGCCACAGAGGTTTCAAGTCCAAATGCCAGAAACGTAGAATAGTACCAAGTGCTAGAATCCCAATCAACGCCAGATAATGTAGAAATTTCCGATTTGCCATGTGATAGATGCTATCAAGAGGAGACAGGAGAAAATATTCATGTATTCTGACTCCTGACTTCTTAGTAATGTGATATGCCGGACGCTAATTTTACTGATCAAGTAGCTCAATTGTTATCCGAACTATCTCCTCAATCGCCGCTATTAAACCAACAAATTGCTCTAGCGCGAATTCATCATAGTTTGCGACCTGGACAACAGCAAATGGCAGATTGGCAGGGGGGGCCGTTGGCTGTTAGCGCTGTTCCTGGTGCTGGTAAATCTACTGGCATGGCGGCGGCGGCGGCAAGTGCGATCGCTCGCTATCAACTCCATGCACGTCGCCAGCTAGTTGTTGTCACCTTCACTCGCTCAGCTGCTGACAATATCAGAACGAAAATCCGCAAATACCTCCGCGAAGACTTGTCCTTACCTCCGGGTGGTTTTACTGTTTATACCCTCCACAGTCTGGCACTCAACATTGCCACCCGTCATCCAGATTTATCAGGATTGCAACTAGATACTGCTACATTAGTTACCCCTTCCCAAAGTCATCGCTTGATTCGTACTTGTGTAGAACAGTGGATTGCCACGCATCCAGGGCGCTATGCGCGACTGCTGGAAGGTCGCCAATTTGACGGCGAAGAAACAGAACGGTTGCGTCGCCAGTCGGTACTGCGGACAGAAGTGCTACCTGATCTTGCTTATAGTGCGATCAAAGAAGCAAAAAGTTCTGGTTATCAGCCGCAGCAGTTACGAGAGTTAAGTGAAGAGACAACAGACGAATATGGAATTTTGGCGATTTCAGCTGGGTTGTACGAGCAATATCAAAACTTAATGCGATCGCGTGACTTCATCGACTACGATGACATGATTGTAGCCGCCCTACGGGTTCTCGAAAATTCAAGCGCCTGTAAAATTGAGCAAAATCAAGTCTTTGCTGTATTTGAAGATGAAGCCCAAGATTCTACACCCCTGCAAACTAAGCTATTAGAAATTCTTGCCAGCAACCCAGACAACCCGGATGAACCACATCTTATTCGTGTAGGAGACCCCAACCAGGCAATTAACTCCACCTTCACCCCAGCTGACCCGATCTATTTCCGCCGCTTCTGCGAAGAATGCAACACCCAAGAACGCTTGGCAACAATGGATCAAGCGGGTCGCAGTACAAAAATTATCATTGAAGCTGCTAACTTTGCCCTTGAGTGGGTAAATCGCTCTTATGGGAGGGGTGAGGGGTCAGATTCTACTCTGTTTCGTCCCCAAAGAATTCACCCTGTCCCAGAAGGCGATCCCCAACTTGATGCCAACCCTGCACCAACTGGTCGGGGGTTGGAACTGTACACTCCCCGCGATATCCACCACACTGCTCAACTAATCGGAGAACGAGTAGTTTCGTTATTTGCTGAAGATCCAACTGGTAAGAGCGCAGCAGTGTTAGTGCGGGAAAATCGCCAAGGTCGGTGGCTGAAAGAAGCGCTTTCGCCTATCTGTCAGGAACATGAAATAACGATTATGGAGGCATCAGAGAGCGATCGCCGTTCTCATGTCCCCGCCGAAGTTTTCGCCATGCTACAATTCCTCGACCGCCCTCATTCCCCTGATTACTTAAAAGCGGCGCTAGAGGTACTTGTACAGCGTCAGCTAATTCCCACTCAAGACCTCAATGCTCTCGCTGGTGTACCAGAGCAGTTCCTTTATCCTGGACCTTTAGATCCACCCCAGCCAGAGCCAGTGCTAAAAGCTCGCTACTTCTGCCGGAGTTTACTCCGCGCCCGGATGGAATTACCCCAATACCAGCTAATTTCATTTCTGGCATTGACCCTAAATTACGACCAAGCAGAACTTGCCACTGCTGACAAATTGGCAGAACGGGTGGCTCAACAGACAGCTGGAAATCCGGCGATCGCTGCGATTCTCGATGTGTTAAACGAAATCGTTACTTCCGAACGCTTTGAACCCGTTGAAACTGAACAGATGGAAGCCCGTTATACCCGTCCTGGTCAGCTTACAATCATCACAATGCACAAAGCTAAGGGGCTAGATTGGGACTATGTTTTTATGCCGTTTTTGCATGAAAACCTGATTCCCGGCAATTTCCGAGTGCTACCCCAATCCCAGTTTCTCGGCGATTTTACTTTATCAGAAGTTGCCCGCGCCCAAATTCGCGCTGCTCTGCACGAGAAGCCTTTACCAGACGTGAGCGCTGCTTGGGAACAAGCAAAACATCTGAAAACTGCCGAAGAGTTCCGTTTACTCTACGTCGCTATGACACGCGCCAAGCGTTTGTTATGGATGTCTGCTGCCCAAAAAGCTCCATTTACCTGGAGTAAACCAGAAAACGTGGACAACAGAACTCCCTGCCCAGTTTTTCCGGTGTTAAAGCGCCGATTTCCCGAAGCAGTGGTTTATTAGATGGCAGTTCTAACTTGCTTACTAAAGTAAACTATTAAACTTTAGAACTTAGGGTGAAGCAAATTTGGATAGGCAACCTCAACAACAAGCCCCTGCTGAACAAACAACCTGGAGCCAACGGTTTGAAACGGCTCTGCATCCAGCGATCGCCTGCTTTAATGCTAGTATCGGCTTCGACATTGAATTAATTGAGTACGACCTCACAGGCTCTGTTGCCCACGCTAAAATGCTGGCACACACCGACATTATCTCAAAAGCAGAGGGAGAGCAGCTAGTTGCGGGTTTAGAACAAATCCGTCAGGAATATCGCCAAGGACAATTTAAACCAGGTATTGAGGCAGAAGATGTGCATTTTGCCGTTGAACGCCGCTTAACTGAAATTGTCGGGGATGTGGGGAAAAAACTGCACACAGCGCGATCGCGTAATGACCAAGTAGGAACTGACACTAGACTTTACCTGCGTGATCAAATAGTGCAAATTCGTACTCAACTACGCGAATTTCAAAGTGTCTTACTCCAACTTGCTGAAGCTAACATTGAAACTCTAATCCCCGGCTACACGCACCTCCAACGCGCCCAACCTCTGAGTTTGGCTCATCACCTCTTGGCCTACTTCCAGATGGCTCAACGCGACTGGGAACGCTTAAAAGATGTCAGCAAGCGAGTAAATATTTCGCCTCTGGGAAGTGGTGCTTTGGCAGGAACCACTTTTCCAATTGACCGACACTACACCGCAGAGCTATTGCATTTTGATGATGTTTATGCTAATAGCTTGGATGGGGTGAGCGATCGCGACTTTGCAATTGAATTTCTTTGTGCTGCCAGCTTGATTATGGTTCACCTCAGCCGACTGTCGGAAGAAGTGATCCTTTGGTCATCAGAGGAATTCAGTTTTGTCAAGCTTAAAGATAGCTGCGCCACTGGTTCTAGTATCATGCCCCAAAAGAAAAACCCCGACGTGCCAGAACTGGTGCGGGGTAAAACTGGACGAGTATTTGGTCATCTCCAAGCAATGTTGGTGTTGATGAAAGGGCTACCCTTGGCATACAACAAAGATTTGCAAGAAGACAAAGAAGCCCTATTTGACGCTGTAAAAACTGTCATTGCCTGCCTGGAAGCGATGACAATTTTGCTACGGGAAGGATTGGAATTTCGCACCACTCGGTTAGCAGAAGCCGTAGCGGAAGACTTTTCCAATGCTACAGATGTTGCCGATTATCTAGCAGCGCGGGGCGTTCCTTTCCGGGAAGCCTACAACCTTGTAGGTAAAGTCGTAAAAACTTGCGTGTCCGCTGGTAAACTCCTCAAAGATTTGAGCCTGGAGGAGTGGAAAGCGCTACACCCGGCATTTGCAGAAGATATTTATCAAGTGATCGCGCCCCGACAAGTAGTTGCAGCCCGCAACAGCTATGGTGGCACTGGTTTTGAACAGGTAAGCAGAGCAATTCTTGCCGCCCGATCTCAAATTAGTGCTGAGTGATTATTGCTAAAAACTGGGGACTGGAAAAATTTCCTGATCCCTAGCCTTTAAACCATGCGCGCTACTGATTCAATGGTGACGACTTAGGACTCAGTTGCTGCACCCTCATCTTCTTCAGCCTGCGGCGGTCTTTGTTGATACCTTCTTTGGAAACGACCCGTAGTAGTTCGTTTACGAAACTTACGGGCGTATGCCAGGTTCCGTAGCGCCTTTTCTTTTTTTGGGTTACGGCGCTTAGCCATGTTCACCTCATTAATAAACAACAAGAACGTTGTCTCTATATTTACCAGAGACAATATAAGCTACCGTTGTTAACGGCATGCTTCCAGCCTAACGGATCAGTGCAAAAAATTAATAGGCAAAGAATTTATGATCATTCGTTGCCCCAAGTTTGTCAAAGACCAGGATGTTAGTATTAAAACAATTTACCCTAAAATAGGAGCAAAAACAAACGCCTGGGGACTTCTACTTACAATGATTTGCAATTAACCTGATTGTTGGCAGGCTATCTTAGTAGTGGCAAATCAAGGAAGCAAAATACAGACAATTAATTCTAAAAGTTATATTCTTAAATTTTCTGCAACTGGTTACCCTATGCGCCGTTTATGGCAGTTTATCAAAACCGTACTCGGTGTTATTTTTCGTCATCCTATTACTGGCACCAGTATCATTCCCGTTTTGCCCGATGGTCGGATTGTTTTGATCCAGCGGCGTGACAATGGTAAATGGGCATTGCCTGGAGGGATGGTGGACTGGGGAGAAGATATTGCCACAACGGTGCGACGGGAATTGGCAGAGGAAACCGGACTGGAGTTAGGGAAGATTCGCCGCTTGGTTGGGGTTTACTCGGCACCAGATCGAGATCCGAGACTTCATTCGATTTGTATTGTGGTCGAAGCAGAAGTACATGGAAGGATGCAAGTTCAAGACACGCTGGAAGTAATGGAAATCCAAGCTTTTTCTCCCAACTCTCTGCCTCCGGATCAGCTCTCCCACGATCACACGCAGCAGTTGCAAGATTATTTTGATGGGTTGACAACTTTAGCTTAATCAGAGGCAAGAGGCGAGGGAATTTTTTGCTCCCTAATTTCTACAGCATGATCGCATGCCCCAAAAGATTAAATGGGGGTCTAAAATTACCCTAGCTGCTATATCAGGGAACTGGGCTTTGAGATATGTCAGCAGTAACGTGCGATCGCCTCCTGTCAAAGTAATACTACTATCTGGAAACTTCTGCCACCAGTCCTCTACAAAGTCTCGGATTCCAGCAATAATCGTGTAAATAACGCCGCTTTGAATTGCCTCTGGCGTATTCATTGCCCAGCGTGATGGTATTACATCGTTTGCGTCTATCAGCGGTAAATTAGCTGTTTTTTGACTCAAAGACTCCAGTTGTAAGCTTACTCCCGGTAGAATTGCTCCTCCAACTAGACAGCGATTGGGATCAGCACCCGTCAATGTCAGCGCCGTTCCAGCATCAATTACTAGCACAGGCCATCCCCAAGTTTCTCCAGCGCCCCACAACGCCAAAGCCCGATCAATTCCTAGTGTGGGATAGACACCTTGGAGTTGTACTTGGTCTAAAGTAATGACGTGAACATCGGGGTAAGTTTGCCAAAGTGCTGTTTCGCTAGGAACTACAGAAGCCAAATACAAAGGTAATGGGCGATCGCGGTACTGGAAACTATTGCCAATCTCCTGAATAACTTCCAATCCAATTAAACTCGGTGGCAAAAATTGTCTATTCCACTCACCGCTACCCCAGGGCTGCTTCATCTGTTCGACAACAGTTGCTGGGAGATAGTCCGTATCCCAAGCACAGCAAAGCTTTTTTTCCATAAACCAAGCCCAGTGCAACCGCGAATTTCCAATCATCAAAGCTAGCCAGCTAAGGTGACATGATTGAGGGCTGTTTTCCCTTATATCTATATCTGGGTAATTCATGTCGTTCAAGTTTTATAGATATTTTTTAACTCATCTATAGATTTTTTAATAAAGCTTTACAAGATAGTCATGTGAGAATAAAGGTAGACAAAAGATCAATGAGTTGCTAAGGAGACGATTGATGGTAGCGCTCACCGATAAAACCCAGAATCTGCTGACCATGCAGACTACTGAAATTGCTCCTAATACGACAGCGATTCGCTCTCTAGACTGGAACCGCGATCGCTTTGATATCGAATTTGGGTTGCAAAATGGCACCACTTACAACTCATTTCTAATTAGGGGTGAACAGACTGCTTTAGTTGATACCTCTCATGAAAAGTTTCGGGAGCTTTATTTAGATACGCTCAAAGGTCTAATTGACCCAGCACAAATTGACTACATAATTATCAGCCACACCGAGCCAGATCATAGCGGCTTGGTTAAAGACATTCTGCATTTAGCTCCCGAAGCAACCGTTGTCGGCTCAAAAGTGGCGTTACAGTTTCTTGAGGATATGGTGCATCAGCCGTTTAAGCAGCGGATTGTGAAAAATGGCGATCGCCTAGATTTGGGCAACGGACACGAAATGGAATTTGTCAGCGCCCCTAATTTACACTGGCCTGACACGATGTTCAGCTACGATCACAAAACCCAAATACTTTACACCTGCGATGCTTTTGGGTTGCACTACTGCGATGAGCATACCTTTGACGAAGACTTGGGCGCAATTGAAGCCGATTTCCGCTATTACTACGACTGTCTAATGGCTCCCAATGCCCGTTCTGTATTGTCTGCCATGAAGCGGATGGGCGAACTAGGGGAAATAACCACAATTGGTACTGGTCATGGTCCCTTGTTGCAGCACAATGTTGACGAACTTACTGGACGCTACCGCACTTGGAGCCAAACAAAAGCGAAGGCAGAAACGACCGTTGCTTTATTCTATGTCTCAGATTATGGGTATAGCGATCGCTTGGCCCAGTCAATTGCTAGCGGGATTACCAAAACTAATGTCGCCGTTGAAATGGTGGATTTAAGGTCAGCTGATCTGCAAGAAGTCCAAGAACTTGTGAGTCGCTGTGCTGGAATTGTGATTGGGATGCCCCCAATTACGGCTCAATCAACCACAGCCCAAACAGTTCTTAGCACAGTCTTAGCAGCTGCCAAAGAAAAGCAAGCTGTAGGAATTTTTGAGTCGGGCGGTGGAGATGATGAACCGATTGACCCATTGTTAAGTAAATTTAGAGACTTGGGATTGAGCGAGGCATTTCCAGCAATTCGGCTCAAAGAAATGCCTACTGAAATTACATACAAGCTTTGTGAGGAGGCGGGTACAGACTTAGGGCAATGGCTAACACGCGATCGCAGCATTAAACAAATCAAATCCATAGACGCTGAACTAGAAAAAGCGCTGGGTCGAATTAGCGGTGGACTGTACATTATCACAGCTAAAAAAGGTGATGTCAGCAGTGCCATGCTTGCTTCCTGGGTGTCTCAAGCAAGCTTCCAACCCCTGGGATTAACAATTGCCGTTGCCAAAGATCGGGCAATTGAGTCCTTGATGCAAGTGGGAGATTACTTTGTCCTCAATGTCTTAGAAGAAGGGAATTACCAAGCGTTAATGAAACACTTCCTCAAGCGCTTCTCTCCGGGTGCTGATCGATTTGCCGGGATTAAAACTCAGCCAGCCGAAAACGGTTCTCCTATTTTGACAGATGCTTTAGCATACATGGAATGCCAAGTTGCTAGCCGCCTGGAAACCAGCGACCACTGGATTGTCTACAGCACCGTTGATGCTGGTCGTGTTTCCAATCCTGAAGCCCTAACTGCTGTCCACCATCGCAAAATCGGCAATTATTACTAACTACATAACGTAGATGTAGACGCAGCGCCTTCTTGTGAAGGCTACGCGGTATCTATTTCATCTGCAACTAATGACCAATGACTAATGACTAAACCTATGTCAAACCAGAAGCCTCGTGATGTCCAGGTTCTTCCAATTGGCATTGATACCACCGTGCTGCGATCGCGCAGTTGGACGCGGTTGCGGTTTGAAATCGAATACGCCCTTGCTAGGGGTACAACTGCCAATTCTTATCTGATTAGAGCCGATAAAATTGCCCTCATCGATCCTCCAGGCGAGACATTTACCCAAATTCACCTGGCGGCATTACAACAACGCTATGACCTGGAATTGTTAGATTACGTCATTTTAGGTCACGTCAATCCCAATCGAGCCGCAACTCTAAAAGCTTTACTAGAAGTAGCGCCGCAGATTACCTTTGTTTGCTCTAATCCAGGTGCGATCAATCTACGTGCTGCTTTACCAGATCATGATTTGCAAATAATTGTGATGCGGGGAGAAGAAACTCTGGATTTGGGTAAGGGTCATCATTTACAATTTATCCCCACACCCAACCCACGATTTCCAGATCAGCTTTGTACCTACGATCCCCAAACTGAGATTCTCTACACCGACAAGCTATTTGGGGCGCATATCTGTGGCGATCAGGTGTTTGATGAAGGCTGGGAGATATTCAGCGAAGACCGACGCTACTATTACGACTGTCTAATGGCTCCCCATGCGCGGCAAGTCGAAACAACGCTGGATAAACTATCGCAATTGCCCGTTCGACTTTATGCCACTGGTCACGGACCCTTGGTGCGCTATGCCTTGATTGAACTCACCCAAGCTTATCGCACATGGAGCCAGCAACAGACAGATCTTGATACAACAGTAACCTTACTTTATGCCTCAGCTTATGGTAATACGGCAACTTTGGCCCAAGCGATCGCTCGTGGCATCACCAAAGCTGGAGTCGGTGTAGAATCAATCAACTGCGAATTTGCTGAACCAGAAGAAATCCGGGTAGCCGTAGAGAAATCATCAGGCTTTGTCATCGGCTCACCTACACTCGGCGGTCATGCGCCGACACCGATTCAAACCGCCCTCGGTATTGTCCTATCCACTGCTACCAACAACAAACTCGCTGGGGTTTTTGGTTCCTATGGCTGGAGCGGTGAAGCGATTGATTTAATTGAAGGTAAACTTAAGGATGCTGGATATCGCTTTGGATTTGAGACGCTCCGAGTTAAGTTCAAACCTACAGATGTTACGCTCAAACTCTGTGAAGAAGCAGGTACAGACTTTGCCCAAACCCTGAAAAAAGCCAAAAAAGTCAAAGCACCACGACAACCAGCAACTAATGTAGAACAAGCTGTAGGCCGGATCGTTAATTCTCTTTGCATCGTCACAGCTCATCAAGGAGATGTCTCCAGTGCGATGTTAGCCTCTTGGGTGTCCCAAGCAACTTTTAATCCCCCTGGTCTAACCGTTGCTGTAGCAAAAGACCGAGCAGTTGAATCCTTAATGTATCCAGGAGGTCAGTTTGTCCTCAATATCCTGACTGAAGGCAAGCATTTAGGCTTAATGAAACACTTCCTCAAACCCTTTGGTCCAGCGGAAGATCGTTTCACTGGTATCGCTACAGAAGTTGCCAATAACGGCTCATTTGTTCTTAGTGATGCCTTAGCTTATCTTGAATGTTCCGTCAATAACCGCATGGAATGTGGCGATCACTGGGTTGTCTATGCAACTATTGAAAACGGCAAATTACTCCAAACAGATGCCGTAACTGCCGTTCACCACCGTAAATCAGGTAATCACTATTAGGGACTAGAAAGTAGTTTTGAGTAATGAAATTAAAGCGTGAAGAAGCCGAAGGCTTGCGACAAGACTCACTGGAGGTAACCTCCAGTGATGTCCGCAAGGCAAGAGTAATCAACTGCTTACTTCTTTTAACTCAAAACTCAAAACTCAAAACTCAAAACTGGAGCGAAGCGACCTCACAGCCTCTTTTCCAAATACTGACCAATCATTTGCTGCTCACCAGCCCGTGAGATGATTGTCTGCCTTGTACGGTAGTTGCGACCAATGAGTTTTATTTCTTCCTCAAACACAGAACCGTTGTACTCGGTGCGTAAGCACATTGTTTGAGGATTTGAAAAGTAATACTGGGCGGTAACTGGCTTTGGTGTGGCAAAACCGCGATCGCGATACAGAGTCGTACCCAAGACTCCAAACAGGGTTGACCCTTTAGACTGCTTGCGACCCGATACCGAATCCGTACTTTCCCAAGCAACGTAGCTACCACAAGTCAGGACTGAATCGTTCAGTTTGTGTAACTGAGCCAGATGTTGTAATTCAGCGCATCCTTGTTCCAAAAAACGAACGGTAATCAGAGTAACCATTTCCTTCGTTTCGCCATCTGGCAAAGTATAATAACGCCGTTCGGAGCGCCATTGACCCGCTGAGTGTTGAAAAAATTCTGCGACTTTCAGGGATTCGTCGGCTTGAGCAAGTTGTAGCCGTGATGTCATTAGTAACACTCCTCTGATAAAGTTGACTCATAAACTAGTGACTGTGACCGAAGGCAAGACCTTGTAATCTTTTTTAACATAGTAATGTATATATTCTATACAAAACTAAAGCTCAAAGTTTTGACATCTAGTTATTGAAATAAGTCTTACGAATTAGGTTGTGCCAGCATTTAGCTAAATATTTAGCTTTATAACTAGACTTAGAGTCTGTTGTCGGTTTATAATTAACGATTGTGACTTTTTTGAAGATTATGAATGCTCAAGAAATAATCCGCTCAATTGAGGCGGAGCAACTAAAATCGAATCTACCTGACATTTATGTGGGAGACACCGTTAGAGTTGGAGTAATCATCCAAGAAGGTGGTAAAGAGAGAACCCAACCTTACGAAGGCATAGTAATTGCTAGACGTAATGGTGGGATTAATGAAACAATTACTGTACGTCGCATTTTTCAAGGCGTTGGCGTGGAGCGGGTATTTCTCCTTCATTCACCTCGAATTGATAGTATTAAGATTCTGCGTCGTGGTAAGGTGCGTCGTGCTAAGCTTTACTACTTGCGCGATCGCGTTGGTAAAGCTACTCGCGTCAAACAACGGTTTGACCGTCCTATGTAACCTGAGTTAATTAAAACCGTTGCGAGTGTATTTAAATACGCCAATGCTAATTTGTTTTAAGTGGCATACCTCTCAGTTTGAGTGCTGCCAATTGGTAATTGTTGATGCCAAATTGCGTTAAAATAAAGTTTCGGCAGCGCAATAGCTAAAATAAAAACAACTTGTGCGCTCTTAGTTCAGTTGGTAGAACGCAGGTCTCCAAAACCTGATGTCGGGGGTTCAAGTCCTCCAGGGCGCGCTTGGACTAAACCAAATTTCTGCCCGAAAGCCCTTTTAATGCTGGCTCAACAGCGTTAAAATATAAAACTTTCGGGTATAACTGTTTGGCAAAAAGGTTTCTTCGCTAGCATTGCTTTTGCTGACGCAGGAGACAGAAAATAGCTAGAAGTACAAGCATTAATCGCCGTAGCTGTATTGTGAATAGGAGAGCGATCGTGAATAAGAAAAACGAAGCCGAAATACAACAAAAACCAGCTGAGTTTAACGTCGCCAACTTTTTTCGGGGAACTAAAGAAGAGTTTGATAAAGTCGTCTGGCCTAGTCGGCAGCAGCTGGTTAGTGAATCTCTTGCGGTTTTATCAATGATAGTACTTTCGGCAACATTCATTTATCTTATCGACGGCTTCTTTGCTTGGGCAGCACGAAAGGTGTTTTGATGACTTTTACAACAGACGAACCCCAAAATTCAACTCAAGTCGAAGAAACGGCAGAAGCTTCCGCCCAAAAAGCAGCCCGGTGGTACGCCGTACAGGTTGCATCTGGCTGTGAGAAGCGCGTAAAAACCGATTTGGAGCGACGCGCCAAAACATTCGACGTTGCTGAGCGAATTTTTCAGGTGGAAATTCCCCAAACACCAGCAGTGAAAATTCGCAAAGATGGCAGTAGACACCACTCAGAAGAAAAGGTTTTTCCTGGGTATGTGCTAGTAAAAATGGTCATGGATGATGACACATGGCAGGTGGTAAAAAACACTTCGCATGTGATTAATTTTGTGGGTTCAGAACAAAGGAAGGGCACGGGAAGGGGACGTGGTCATGTCAAACCCTTGCCATTAGGTGCAACAGAGGTGGAACGCATCTTTAAACAGACAACTGAGCAGGAGCCAGTTGTTAAATTTGACATGGCTGCTGGCGATAAAATTATAGTGCTTTCGGGTCCGTTTAAAGACTTTGAAGGCGAAGTAGTTGAAGTCAGTCCAGAGCGGAGCAAGCTTAAGGCATTACTTTCGATTTTTGGACGAGATACGCCAGTAGAATTGGAATTTAATCAGGTTCAGAAACAGAGCTAATACGAGAAATGGCAAAGAAAGTAGTTGCGGTGATTAAACTTGCCCTAAATGCAGGGAAAGCCAACCCAGCACCACCAGTGGGGCCAGCTTTGGGTCAACATGGCGTTAATATTATGATGTTCTGCAAAGAATACAACGCCAGAACAGCAGATCAAGTAGGGATGGTGATCCCAGTTGAAATTTCGGTCTTTGAAGACCGCAGTTTTACATTTGCGCTAAAAACTCCACCTGCTTCGGTACTGATTCGCAAGGCAGCTGGAGTAGAAAAAGGTTCTAATGAACCAAACAAAAAGCGGGTAGGATCGATCACACGGACACAATTGCAAGAAATTGCTCAAACGAAGTTGCCAGATCTCAATGCCAATGACATTGATGCGGCAATGAGGATTGTGGAAGGAACAGCCAAGAATATGGGTGTGGCGATCGCAGATTAGTCATTGATCATTGGTCATTGGTCATTGGCAACGGACAAAAGATAAAAAATTAGCAACATTATTGGGGGAGAAGCAAAGCTTCGTGATTTACCCCAGGGGAAAAAATGGTAAAGAAAGTATCACGCCGACTGCAAGAACTGCAAAAGAAAGTTGAAGAAAGGGCTTACTCGCCAATAGAAGGTCTTAGCTTGTTAAAAGAAACGGCTACTGCCAAGTTTTCCGAAGCAGCTGAAGCACATATTCGCTTGGGAATTGACCCTAAGTACACAGATCAGCAACTGCGAACAACGGTGGCTTTACCAAAAGGAACAGGTCAGGTTGTCCGGGTGGCGGTAATTGCTAGAGGAGAAAAAGTAAACGAAGCAACCAATGCTGGCGCTGACTTGGTTGGTTCAGAGGAATTGATTAGCGAGATTCAAAATGGCATGATGGACTTTGATCTGCTGATTGCCACGCCGGATGTGATGCCCCAAGTGGCAAAGCTGGGAAGGTTGCTGGGACCGCGTGGGTTGATGCCATCACCAAAGGGTGGTACAGTAACAACTGATGTGGCACAGGCGATCGCAGAATTCAAAGCTGGTAAATTAGAATTTCGCGCTGATCGCACGGGCATTGTTCATGTTATGTTTGGCAAAGCATCCTTCTCGCCAGAAGATTTGCTAGTAAACCTGAAGGCTTTGCAAGAAACCATTGAGCGTAATCGTCCTTCTGGAGCTAAAGGCCGCTACTGGCGGACTATGTATGTATCTGCCACAATGGGCCCATCAATTCAACTTGATATCAACGCCCTGCGTGATCTGAAATTTACAGACGCTGCATGAGACAAGTTGCTTTAAGCAAGAGGCTGATAAAACTACTTACCTTGTCCGTAAAACTCAATAGATAAAGCCGGAGACAGCAGGAGCGAAAGCTTAATATCCTGCCGAGGTTTCTACCCCCATTGCCCAAAGTGCCGATGCGTATTAATTTACAGTCGTATGGTATAGGGAGTATAAATTCGTAACCCTGGCTCAAAAGCTGGGGTTTTGTTTTGGTTTATTTATTCAAAATACAGATGAATTTTGGATTTCATTAAGGAGGTGACATAGAGATGAGTAGAACGCTAGAAGATAAACGAGCAATGGTGACTGCACTTAAAGAAGATTTAAGTGAGTCCCAACTAGCACTTGTGATTGATTACCAAGGGCTAACGGTTGCTGAAATTATGGATTTGCGGCGACGGCTGCTTCCTAGTGGCACTGTTTGTCAAGTGGCAAAGAACACGCTGATGGGAATTGCTATTGAGGGTCAGGACAACTGGCAGCCAATGACAGAATTGCTCAAGGGCTCTTCCGCCTTCTTGCTAGTCAAAGACGATTTCTCAGGTGCAATTAAGGCTTACCAAGAGTTCCAGAAAGTCAGCAAGAAGACAGAACTTCGCGGCGGCGTTATGGAAGGTCGTCTTCTTAGAGAGGCAGATGTCAAGGCACTTGGAGATTTGCCATCGAAGGAACAACTGATGGCTCAAATTGCCGGAGCGCTGAATGCTTTAGCGACGAAAATTGCTGTGAGTATCAATGAGGTTCCCGCTTCCTTGGGTCGCAGTATTAAGGCTGTGTCTGAGCAGGAGCAAGGCAGCAACGCTGAAAGCAATGGTGCTACATAGGTGGATAGTCCATTGTCCAGAGTCCATTGTCCAGAGTAGAAATACTAACTTTTGACTAATGACTAATGACTAATGACTAATCAACATTACAGGAGTTAACCGATGACTGCTACAACTGACCAAATTCTGGATCAACTAAAATCTCTGTCTCTGCTAGAGGCAGCTGAGTTAGTGAAGCAAATTGAAGAAGCCTTTGGCGTTAGTGCTGCTGCGCCAGCTGGTGGGATGATGATGATGGCGGGCCCAAGTGCTGCTGCTCCGGCTGAAGAAGTAGTAGAGCAGACCGAGTTTGACGTGGTTTTGGAAGAATTCCCAGCTGATAAGAAGATTTCCGTTCTTAAAGTTGTGCGGACTTTAACAGGGCTAGGTCTGAAGGAAGCTAAGGACTTAGTGGAATCCGCGCCAAAGCCAGTTAAGGAAGCCGTTGCTAAAGATGCGGCTGAAGACGCTAAGAAACAGCTAGAAGAAGTTGGTGCGAAGGTAACTGTTAAGTAACACAAGAATTAGGGGTCGGGGAGGAAGAGAGGCTTATACCTGACTCTTAATCCCTAGCCTTTAATGCAAATCGGCATCCCAGACACCAACGTAGATGCGATCGCGGTCGTTGCGTTCAATCACTCCTTTTAATCCATCAACATTAAAGGAGTACCTGTTAGCACGGCGATCGTATACTCGTTGTAGTCCTTGATTGACATTAATTAAAGCGCGATAGTTCAGCATCCCCTGCAACGTTGCTTGCATCATCTCAGGCTCAACTGATTGAGCGAAGGATACTTCTGTTTGACGCAGCCTTCCTGAACTGCGGTCGAATATATAGCCCAAACTAACTTGATTAGGCTTTAATTCATACAGCAGCGCCCGGGTATTGGGAAAATAGCCGTCGGAAGTCCTAGTTGGATTTCCCAGTGCTGCTTTTAGCGTACTTTCAGAAGTGCCGGTGGGAAACCCTGGAATGCTGTTGACGGCACGATTCTCGTTGACCTTTTGTAGTGCTGGTTCAGGAGAATGTGGGGGAGTTGAGGGGGTCTGTTCCTTGTTAGCTACTACTAGGTTAGGAGGAGGTGAGGGAGACTGGGTATTTACAGACGTAGATGGCGAGTTAGGATTTGAAGATGGAGCTGGGGATTCTGTGGCGCGGGGGGTGGATATTGCTATTGGTTCTGAGGTGGATTGAATTTGTGGCGAGGTGAGGCTTGCTGATTGGGGCAATTTGTTACTTACTAGACCAACAGCGATCGCAGTACCTATTAAGCTTACTCCTAGCATTCCTAGAATTGTTTTCTGTCGATTTCCTTGACTTGAGGTATGTTTGATAATCGGCGCAGGCTGAGGTGATGCTGGTATCTGGCTAGATGACAATTCATCCGTGGAAGATAAAGCTACTGTTGCCTGAGTTGACGGCGGTTTGAGAGGTATAGAAGCATGCAAAGCATCCAGCATTTTTATGGCAGTGGTATAGCGATCGCGCGGATGGTACTGAATCGCCTTGTCAAGTACCGCTGCCAGATGTGGGCTAACATTCGGGGCATATTGCCGCCACAGGATCTCTTCCGTCTGTGGATCTGTCTCCAACTCTTGCGGTAAGAGTCCAGTCAGCAAATAAATCGCCGTCATTCCCAGGCTATAAAGGTCACTACCATAGATTGGTCGCCCTGTTGCCTGTTCCGGCGACATGAATCCAGGAGTTCCTAACACAATGGAGTAAGTAGGCGTGCCTTTAGAATTAACCACCGTCGTCATTGTTTCCTTGACTGCACCAAAATCAATCAGCACTGGCTGGTCATTTGATTGGCGCACAATTATATTGTCAGGCTTGATATCTCGGTAGATGATGCCTTTGCTATGCACAAAATCAAGGACAAGCAGCAAACTTGCCAAAATTTCTGTGACAACGCTTTCACTTAAGGGTCCTTCGGCTGCTACCTTGGCTGTCAAGGTTTGACCCTGAATCCACTCCTGAACAAGGTGAAACTGCCCGTTCTCTAAGAAGTAGGCGTACAACTTAGGAATCTGGTCACTGCCCTCTCCTAGTGCTTCCAATGTTGCCGCTTCACGCTGAAACCGCTGTTGAATCAGCAGGTACATCTGCGGGTCATTCGTCACTGGTTTGAGCTGCTTAATCACGCACTGACGGCGAGAAGGCATATACGTATCTTCTGCCAGAAAGGTTTCTCCAAACCCACCGGCTCCCAGTACCTGGCTAATTTGATAGCGATTATTCAGCAGCGTTGTCATCATGGACAGTTTAGCAGCGGTAAGCGATCGCATTTGGTTTGCCCAAGGCAATTTTGCCAAAGACGGTTGTAGAGTGAAGCACTCCTCGTTCCCAGATAGTGCATAGCCTAAAGCCTTATCTACCTCCACTCTTACAATACCAACCCAGCGGCTATTAAACTGCTATCCCTATGGAGGAATTCGTCAGCAAGTGAGCAATCCGTGCTGAGCGCGCCTCGACGTTTTAAGCAGACTGTAGTATTTAAGAGCCTTTGATTAAGTCAAAGTGCGGCTGTGACAAAGTAAGGACTACTAGTCAAGAACGAACTCTGAAGCACGACCTCTAAATCGCTCGTAGCAACCTTGGATTGACGGTTCAAAGTCAGAAAAAGTAAATATCTCAACTCTCTGAATTTGCTGATATATCTCTTCATCTGGGAACACGTAAGACATATCTTCAACCTGACCCAAAATCACTACTTCAGTTTGGGGATCGTAGAAATTCAACCTCGTTACAATTTGCGATCGCACCAGTTCTTTTAAACTGACATACCAACGTGGGAAACAACTAAATTTTAAAGAGCAGGGTTCCAGCAGTGGTAGTTTCAAAAGATTTGCTTCACTGACGTATAACACTGCCAATTCAGGGTCATCCTTTTCCCATAGAGGCATCAGTGTCACAATCCCACGTCCCTCTTTTTGCCATCCCTGATAAGCTACATAGCCGATAGCTTCCTGGTTTTCGGCTACGTAGCGCCGATAGTATACGGCTGGATGCATTATTATCTGGCTATCTGCATCCTCTGCTGGTCTTACTACCGCCACATCCGCTGCCAAAAGTTGTCTATAAAGGCGCTTATTAAGCTTGAGTTTGTACATGATACTCATAAATCAATCTTTTGAAGTATCCATTACCATCCTTTTAGCGGCGATAACAGTCTAACAATGGTTTAAGACAAGTACGGAAGTTTTTGCTAAACTGGATTTAGACCCTTAACATTTATTTACAAAGTTGAGAAACTGTGTTTGAACGACGAGCTGATTTATCCCAACGGCACTTTGGGAATGTTTGTCTTTCAAAAAAGTAAGTTTTCTAATGGGTTGATTTATTTTGGTCTCTTATTAACCACTTTTGTCTAAATGTTTTTAAACGCAAGGTGTATATAGAGCAGTTTAAGGTAGAGTATAAATACATACTTTAACCAAACATGTAGCCGCTACATCCTGGAAGCTGGAAAAGTTGCTTTTAAGCAAAGCCAAATTTTAGATTTAAGAAGTAGCTTAGAAGATGTGATGCAGAGAATGTAGGGAATATGCGCTGTCAGATTTGTCTGAAGAACCTATTACACCTGCGGTAGGACTGACAAAATTAGCTTTATTAGTCCTACTGTAGAATATGCATATTATGTATGTATTTAAACAGGAAGCTGTCGTGTGGCTGGAATTAATATATAAAGCTATTGAGTCAGCCTAATTATTAAAAACTTATGATCGACGCAAACTCTCATAATTACAAGTTGGTGAACTCACGCCCATCAACAGATATAGAGTTATTTCACGCACTTAAAGCCGGACAATCTTCTGCTCTAGGTACTCTTTATGATCGCTATGGCAGGCTTGTATACGGATTAGCACTGAGAGTTTTAAGAAACTCTCAAGAGGCAGAAGACCTGACCCAGGAAATTTTTTTAAATCTTTGGCATAAAGCTAGCTATAATCCGGCGCGTGGCTCTCTCAGTAGTTATCTAACGATTTTGACTCGCTCAAGAGCGATCGACAAAATTCGCTCCCGTGGCACGAGAATCAAATTTCTCGAACGCTGGAGTCAAACCATGAGCATCCAGACAGGCTCTCCTACACCTTTCGAGCAAGCTGCTTTGAAGGAGCGATCGCAGTGTGTTCAAAATGCCTTATTGCAACTTCCACAGAACCATCGTCAAGTCTTAGAGATGGCTTATTACGAAGGTCTTAGCCAATCAGAAATTGCCAAAGAATTAGATGTACCTCTTGGCACAGTTAAGACTTGGGCGCGCCAGGGTCTACTGAAACTTAGACAACCCTTACAAAGTTTAATTAAATAATCTTACTATGTCTGGCTCTCCAACTCCTGAACATTTAGAAGAATTGATAGCAGGGTATGTACTAGGTGACCTTTGCTCTGAAGAAGCTGAGGAATTTATCAAACTCCTGACAGAAAATCCTGAAGTAATTCAAGAAGTAAATCGATTGCAGGAAGTGCTGGGACTCATACCCTATGCCCTACCCGAAGTCGTACCGCCACAGCATTTGCGTTCTGCTATTGTAGAAGCTGTCCAGGCCCCAGTCAAAAACAGTCTGACTCGAAAATCTGCTCCAGTGTGGAGCAAGATTGTAGGCAGTGTTGCTGCAATATTCGCTCTCACTTTAGGTTTAGATAACTACCGTCTCCGCCAAGACCTAAATAATACTAAAGATGTGATTACAGTGATGCGGCAGCCTGAGACTCACTTGTTCTCTGTCAAGGGCAAGGATAAAGTAGCAACTGCCTCTGGAAGTATTCTCATGGATTTTGAGAAAGATAAAGCAGTAATTGCCTTGCAGAACCTTCCTACTCCTCCGGCAGATCAAGCTTACTGGCTTTGGGCAGTTATTGACAACGGTAAGACTATCCGTTGCGGACAGTTTAACAGCGGTTCTGGCGGCAAAGTTTTAGACAAGATCTCGACTCCCAGTGGTGCTTATGATCATGGGACTGAGATATCAAGGTTACTAATTACCCTAGAATCCTCTCAAACCCCTAGGCAACCATCTGCACAGATTGTCATGGTGAGTACTTCTTGATTTGGAGGGCGCTTCCTTCCTGCCTCTACTTCAAGTCGAGTAGTCCCTTTTCTTTAAGCTTGGGATTGAATCGAATTTGCATCTTTACACCGCGTAATTCTAACTCTGCTAAAATTTGGACTTCAACTCGTCGAGCTACTGTTTTTAACATTTTGGATTGGGTTAATTCATCACTCGATTTATACCTGATTTGTTCATCAGCAGTCATAGCTACTTTTGCATCAATGGGCTGAGTCCATTTTGCTTCATCAGACTCATTACCAACTGGAATCGAGCCATTTTCAGTAGTCCAGACATCCCGGATTCTTTCTAGAATGGTGCGGCTGGGGCGATCAATAGTTTGCACTTTCAGCCAGTAGCACTTTTGAGGTTGGCGTACAAGGTGCTGCTTGAGACTAAAATCAACATCGCGGGAATAGCCTACAAATTGCAGCACTTTCTGCTGATCAAAAATAGCGTACACGCCAATCCCTTGATGGTCAGTTAATTGACCATTAGCGTCAAGGTAGGGGATATATGCAAGACTAAATAAGGAGGGAATGTCAGTTTCAGTAGTCATTGGTTGCCTTTAAAAGTTTTTTTAATTCACTTTGCGATAGATGGCACACAAGCGACTGGGCTTGAATATTTTTGCTTTAAACATGAAATTAGGTGGGACGTTTATAATAACGTGGTTGTCGGATTCATGATATTTCTGAAATTCAGCTGGCATTCCTTTGGGCGTTGCTGTGCTGTAAGGAACAGGTTGGAAAATAAATTCTGTAAACTCAATCCTAGTAAATTGCATTTGTTCAGTTATTTGCTTAAGAAAGTCCTCCGCCTTCAACAAGCTAAATAGAGCTTCTTTAGCTTCTGGAGCAAGGTTAAAACTATTATCAAAGTGTTCGATAAGCTTAATAGCCATTTTCTGCACACTAATTTATTGACGACTAGAGTGTAATGGGCGATGCCTCTAGCAAGTATTCTGTCTGATGCATTTTTTATCACCCACTATTACATCGTGAGCAGAAATAAAGCATAGAGAAATCTCCACTTTGATCAGACTATTGGATTTTGTGGACTCTGTCAGCAAAAGTAGGCAGTTTATAGATTAAGAATCTTAAATTTTATAGAACTAGATCTGAGCCGC
>JBGTCQ010000067.1:0-35625 GCA_041748755.1 Chroococcidiopsidaceae cyanobacterium
TGAATGTGTTGGGCGATCGCCGCTTCCACTGTTGACAAGTTTTCTCTTGGCAGTTGAGCGGAAATATAAAACGTTCCCTGAAGCCGCTGCGTCATATTGCTAACAGAAATACTTGAAACTAGTCCCCGTTCCTCTCGTAAATCTCGCACCAACCTTGACGTGCGACCATGCCCCAGAATCGCTGCTAAAACATCCAGTGCATAAGTCTGTTTTAGCTGAGACAACCCTGGCACCCGCCAAACCATCACTAGCCGTGCTTGCTGGAGGCTCTCATCAATAATTTCCTGGCGGACAATTTCTGTAAAAGGTAATTCAGGATTAATTGCTGGTAGGCGATTACTTACTGCTGTCCGCTGTGCGATTACTTCTGTAAAGCCGTCAGCCACAATTTGAATTAATTCATCCACTGGCAAATTGCCCACAGCTACAGCTGTAATCGACTGGGGTTGATACCAGGTGGCGTGGAAATCTCGCATTTGCTGCGGTTTCAGCTGTGAAATAACTTCAAATGGTCCCAGTACAGGTCTGCGGTACGGCAGCTGGTCAAACGCCATCTGCATTGCCTGTTGAAAAGTACGGCGGCGGGGATTATCCTCCGAGCGACGAATTTCTTCTAAAACTACCAACCGCTCTCGTTCAAAGGCATCATCTGGAATACTTGCCTTAAGAGCCACATCGATTTGCAGTGGCGCAAGGGCCGCAAAATCTTTGGGGGCAGTTGTGATGTAGTATTGAGTGTAGTCTTGGCTGGTTGCGGCATTAGTAATAGCACCCCGCTCCTCAATCTGACGCTCAAATTCACCGCTATTTAGCCGTGCAGTTCCTTTAAATACCATATGCTCTAGAAAGTGGGCCATCCCATTAATCGCATCTGATTCAACAGCTGAGCCAACATTGACCCACAAACTCAGGTTAACGGCTTCGACCGGCATTTGCTCTGCTACTATAGTCAGACCATTCGGTATCTGGTGCAATTTAGGGGCATTAAGACGAGGGAATTTCAGGAGGGTTGAAGTCATTGGTGCTACTAAATGGGCGCAATACTTCTTTATCTTACCCAGTTAGCGCTAGAAGCACTATGACTATTACGGCTTGAAAAACGACTATATCTCCCTAGTTAAATAGTTTCTTACTTATAACTTCCCCTGCGGTTAAACAATTACTTTAAAAAAATTTCCTTAAAATCACAAACTAACTGCTACGCAATAGAATTGATTAGCACCTGGTACCAACAACAGGTAATAATCGTTGTGCCAGAGAATTATAATATCTTTAATTGCTAAATAGACCTTAACTTTAATGTAAGTTGTCTGTAGTTTTTAGAACATAATAACAACAATCTCTTTCTTTAACTAGAAATTTTTTAGATTAATAGCAGTTACTTTGTTTAACGGTGGGGTAAAAATCGGAACGAGGAATCACATTTACGAAAGTTTTATCACGTAAACATAATAGGTTTATTTGTATTACTGTAATCACAAACTTTACGTCTAGAAGCTTCCAGGTTTCTCTACTATTCTGAAAATTAGTAGATATCAGCATAACCACTACGAAAAAAATATTGGAATAAGAGAAAGGTAAATGATCCGTGCATGAAGTATTAGAAGGAAGCTTAAAGACTGCCGAGGAACACGCGAAAAAAGGAGCATGGGAAGTTAATAGAAGAGTACGGTAAGGCTACACAGAAATATGCAGTTGCGTTGCAAGAATATGTAAAGGCAGTAAAGCAGCGACTAGACAACTTAGGAGAAAAATTAGACAAATCAAAGGAGTGCTAGAGGGCATCAAATAAATATTTTTACCCAGCTAATTTGTAATAAGCGGACATTATATTTAAATTACCAAAAGTTTTCTCAGATTAAGTTTATAAGTGTACCTTGGCAATATTATTTATACTCGATTTTGACCATTGTTAAAACTCATTTTGGGCAAATTGACCCTACACTGCAAGGAACCTTTAAATTACATCTTGACTAAAGTTATGTTATGGTATAGTCTAAAATCTACGCCATAGCCATAAGAAGGAAACTCGCAATAGTAAACAAAAATACATTTGCGTCTGTACATCTACTCATTTCTTCGGCAAACACCGTATAGTGCTTGTACCCCGCTAATTCATTCATCAATACCATAAATAAAGTTTGCTGCTCTGGTTTGCTGTAAAAACCTTAAATTAAGAACAATGGCGTTTTGTAATCTTTATACCACTGTTTAAGTTCAGTAAAACATAATATATAAGCATTAAACTTATTATTTCACTAGTAAGCCTATGCTAAAGATAAATTTTATTTTTCATTGCTTAATACTTAATAGCAAATTTACTGTGAAGATAAAAAGGGCGTTCTAGGAAACAAAATTTATATTTTGGACATACCAACATAGAGTGCCTTTTAATTATTTGAATATTATAAGATAGCTATTTTGTAAGAAACTAACTTTCGTTTAGGAGATTCTTAAAATGAAATCTACTGTTCATCTCATTGGCACAAAAATGAGTGGTGATTTTAAATCTTATCTATCTCAAAATATATATTTTATTAGAGGAATTGCTATAGTCTTGGTGGTTATAGGTCATGTTCTTGGTGGTATAAAAGAAATATATGGTTCAGATATATTTGGTCTTATATACTTGCATAGTTTTATTTATACTTTCCATATGCCAATATTTTTCATTGCTTCTGGAATAGCTTTTGCTGCTTTTAGCAATCAAAGTATTACTTGGGCAGAATTTCTGCAATCTAAGCTAAAAAGGCTGCTTATTCCGTTAGTTTGCTGGACACCAGTCTATTTTATTTTTCGGCAGTCATTATCTAAACCAAACCAGATTACTATTCTTAATATTATTAAAGCTATCATAAATTCATATGGAATTTTTTGGTTTATTCATGCTTTGCTCTTTGCAACTTGTTTATCATTCATCTGTCTTAAAGTTTTTAAGTCAAAATCAATTTATATTTTGTTGTCAATTATTATATTTGCCTTATCACTGTACTTAGAGAATCGAATAATTTACTATAATATATTCTATGCTTTTGGTATACTATTAGCGATTTATTTGGAAAAAATACATTCAACAATAGAGAAATCACCATTAAAGTTACTTTATCCAACTTTGGCTTTGTCAGTGGCTGTAATGCTGCTCACAAACAACTTTTTAGTAAATAATCAAGGTTTTGTAAGTAGATACTTGGTTACGTTTATTAATGGGATGATAGCATTTTTGTCTCTATATACAACCATAATTTTAGTAGAAACAAAACATGTACTTGTACCTAGAATATTATATTTAACTAAGCCTAATTTTATATTTTTGGGAAAGATTAGTATGATTATCTATCTATTTCATATGTATTTTATTACTGTCACGAAGATCTTCGTTAGTAGGTTATTTACGACCACAGCTCCAAGTCTATATTTCATTTTAGGGTCTTTTATAGGAGTGCTTGGCTCAATATTAATATATAAGCTTTTTTACAAAAAAAGCAAAATATTTAGATATTCACTTGGTGAGGGTAAGTGAGAAAAAGAAAAAAATTACTACTAACTAAAAATTACTAATAATTTTAAATTCATACTAGACAGCAAGGAATTTTTGAATTACATCTTGACTCAATTCGCTGGTGAGTCCAGAGGCAACAATACCACCTTTTTGCATGGCGTAATAACGATCTGCTTGACGGACAAAATGGAGGTGTTGCTCCACTAGCAGAACTGATATTCCGGTTGAGGCAATAATGCGACGCACAGCTGCCTCAATTTCTAGAATGATTGAGGGTTGGATGCCTTCAGTAGGTTCGTCTAATACAAGTAATCTTGGTTGTCCCATTAAAGCACGGGCGATCGCCAGTTGTTGTTGCTGTCCACCACTTAAATCGCCTCCCATGCGGGAAAGCATCGATTTTAGAACTGGAAACAATGTAAATATGTCATCTGGAATTTCTTGCTTGCTGGTACTTTTACGTCGCGCTTCTAGTCCCAGCAATAAATTTTCCTTAACTGTCAAGCGTGGGATAATTTCTCTTCCTTGGGGAACATAGCCAATTCCGAGTTTTGCTCGTTGATCTGGGGATTTAGCAGTTATCAGTTCACCATCAAAGGCGATCGCACCACTCCGGGGTCGAATTAACCCCATAATTGACTTAAGAAGAGTAGTTTTGCCCACACCATTGCGTCCAATTAGGCAGATCATTTCTCCGGTTGGGACACTCAGATCCACATCGCGCAGAATATGGCTTTCACCGTAGTAGACATTCAAGTCAGAGACTTGCAGCATAATATTTGGCGGTGAAGATGTGTTGGATGTTGAGGCGATCGCATCAGTTGTTGGATTCATCTTTAATTATTGAAGTTTTGTCTGAGTGTGAATAATGAACATGTAAGCTGCAACATTGAAGTTCAGAGTTTGGAGTTTTAACTTTGAAAATTGCAGTTACGAACCGGAAGTTTTTAGTTCTGAGCATCAAATTTACTCTCAGCTTGTAGCTTCGAGTTCCAGAATTGAATCTTGGAGTGACGCAGGCGATTGTTCATCCATCGGCCGTCCCAAATACACCTCAATCACCTGCGGATCGCTCTGTATTTCATCCATAGTGCCTTCCTTAAGCACTGAACCCTGATGTAGAACTGTTACCTTCTGGGCGATCTGGCGGACAAATTCCATATCATGCTCAATTACCATTATTGAATGACTCTGAGCCAGGGCTAATAGCAAGTTGCCGACATTTTCTGTTTCTTCGTCTGTCAAACCAGCAACAGGTTCATCAACAAGTAACAAATCAGGCGATTGTGCTACTAACATCCCAATTTCTAACCGCTGTTTTTCTCCGTGAGAAAGTTTTGTGGCTGCAATGTCTGCACTTGCACTCAAGCCGATAGTTTCCAGCAAGCCTGCTATAGTATTGCGCTCCGCACTAGAAGAATGCCTAAACAAAGTGCCAAAAACATTTTTGTGGCGATTGCTGGTGATTTCTAGGTTTTCACGAGGCGTTAAATTGAGGTAAATTCGAGGAGTTTGGAACTTGCGCCCAATTCCCAGTCGCGCAATTTGATGTTCAGAGAGCGATCTTAAGTTACGCCCTTTAAACATTACCCGCCCTGTTGTTGGTTTTGTCTTGCCAGTAATCACATCTAGAAAAGTCGTTTTCCCAGCCCCATTTGGACCGATAATTACTCGTAGTTCGCCTACATCCAGGTTAAAGTTCAGATGGTTCAATGCTTTAAAGCCATCAAAACTAACCGTTACATCTTCAATTTCCAATATTTTCTCTTTCATGCTGCACCTCAGATTCTGCCAAACTGGGATAAGTTGCTATCTTCTTACGTCGTCCTAACTGGTGTCGCAGCCATCCCACTATGCCATCAGGCAGCACTGTCACCACAATCAAAAACAGCGCACCCTGAAAAAATAACCAGATTTCTGCAAATTGTTCACTCAAAAAACTCCTGGCAAAGTTGACTAGCAATGCTCCGATGATTGCCCCTACCAAACTTGCCCTACCTCCGACTGCAACCCAAATCACCATTTCAATCGAAAAGGCAATATCCATTAATCTGGGTGAGACAGAGCCACTTTGCACAGTGTATAGCGCTCCCGCAATGCCTGCTAATCCAGCAGAGACAGCAAACACCAGCACTTTAAATTCTGTTGGATCGTAGCCAGAGAAGCGCACTCGACTTTCATCATCTCGAATTGCCATCAGCAAGCGTCCAAAGCGTCCACTGGTTAACCAACGGCACAAGGCGTATGCACCTACTAGCGACAGGATCGTGAGCGTATAGAAGACAAACTGTGTCTGAGTACTACTTACTGTTGCCCCAAATATAGTTTTAAAATCTGTGAGTCCGTTAGTACCATTAAATAGTTTTTGCTGACCATTGAAGAAGTTGAAAAAGACGATTGTTGCTGCTTGAGTCAGGATGGAGAAATATACGCCCCGGATGCGGTTACGAAAGACTAAATAGCCCAGGAGTGCCCCTAATAAGCTGGGAATCAGCACTACACCGACTGCGGCAATAGGAAACGAATAAAATGGTTTCCAAAACGAGGGCAACTCGGTTGCGCCATAAAGTCCCATGAAGTCAGGTAATTCGTTGGCAGGGATTTGCAATTTTAGGTACATCCCGATCGCATATCCACCCAGCGCAAAAAACACGCCATGTCCCAAACTCAGTAATCCGGTATAACCCCAGATCAAATCAATGCCTAGAGCAACAATTGCCAATGCTAGGAATCGCCCTAGTAAAGTGATCCGAAATGCTTGCCCTGAAGCTGTGAGTAAGCCAGGCATAAGTAGGATTAGGATTAGGGCGATCGCCACAACAGCTGCTATTTCTAAAAGCAGCGATCGCTTCTGATGCCTTTCTATCTGCCGCATTCTGGGGGCTACTTCTACTGCCATCCCAAATCTCCATATATTTAGCTATCTGCTGTTCACACTCAAAACTGACTAGATTTCTGCTGTGCGTCCTTTTTGCGGGAAAATTCCAGCAGGGCGTACTTGCAAAAATGCAATAATCAGAATGAACACCATTACTTTCGCCATACTGGTTGTAGCGAAGAACGTAAAGAAATCTGCTAGAGGCTTGACTGGAGTTAGTAATAGTGCCAGTGTGCCAGAACCGACTAAATAATTCGCCGTACCGATCGCCATTGCGGCAACAATAGTACCTACCAGATTCCCTACACCGCCGACTACCACAACCATGAATGTATCTACGACATAGTTCTGACCTGTATTCGGTCCCACAGAGCCGAGTAAACTAATTGCACACCCAGCTATCCCAGCCAACCCAGAACCCAGAGCAAATGTTAGGGCATCAACTTTTTGAGTTGCAATTCCTAAACAGGAACTCATACTGCGATTTTGGGTTACTGAGCGAATCCGTAATCCCCAGACAGAACGTTGCAAGAATATGTAGATTCCAGCTACGCAGACAATAGTTAGAGCAATGATGAATAGCCGCGCATAAGGCATTTGAAAATTACCCAAAGGTATGCCACCGCGTAGCCAGCTTGGTGCTGTAACATCCACGTTTTGAGCGCCAAACCAAGGCTTTGTCACAGCTAATTTATATGTCTGACTCAAAAAATTACCAACGGCGATCGCCACTGCTAACGAAAGTGGCAACATCAACGCGATCGCCCATTTGCGGACTTGGTGAAAATCCTGGCGGCGCTGCAAAATCCCCAACGCCCCAAAAAATAACAGACAAAACAGCACTAAACAAATCACTAATACCCAGTTAACGCTACGCACAAATTGCTGCAAGATTAAACTCACACCCCAAGTTACCAGCAGTGTTTCTAAAGGTCGTCCATAGAGATACCGAATTACACCGCGCTCTAAAATTAATCCCACAGCAGCAGTTACGAGGAAAGCCAGAATTAAGGCAAAAAAGATATAAGTCTCAAACCAAAAACCACCCAGCTGTTTGCAGGCATTTTGTACCACAAAAGTTGTGTAAGCTCCTAGCATCATCAACTCACCGTGAGCCAAGTTGATCACACCCATCAGCCCAAAAACAATAGCTAGACCTAGTGCCGCAATTAACAACACAGCACCGATACTAATGCCGTTAAATAAGCCATCCAACAATCCTGCCAGCAATTGCTTCCTCCCAGTCTCCTTTAAAAGCTAGGGACTGCAAACCAGGTATTTATCATTTTTCCCTAGCCCCTAGCCCCTAGCCCCTAGCCCCTAAGTAGTTGTCTTGAACTTTCCACCTTTATTTTGGTCTGACCAATCACAGGCAAATCCCTTAGTATCTTTAACAAATTGGTTCCAGGGAATTGGAGTAACTGCTGCGTCGGTCTCGTTAACAATTTCAAACAGACCATCATCCCTAACTTCACCAATCCGGACAATTTTGGCAATATGATGGTTGGGTTCCATCGTCACCAGACCTCCAGGAGCTTCAAACGTCTGACCGTAGGCAGCAGCACGCACCTTTGCTAAATCATCTGCTGTTCCAGCTTTTTCTACTGCTTGTTTCCACAGATAAACTGCAATGTAACCAGCTTCCATTGGATCATTTGTTACCCGATCTTCGCCGTACTTTTCCTTGAAAGCCTCGACAAACTTTTTATTTGCAGGTGTGTCTACCGTCTGAAAATAATTCCAAGCGGCGTAGTGACCTTTGAGATACTCAGGACCGATCGCTTTGACTTCTTCTTCTGCAATACTCACAGACATTGAGGGGTACTTATCAGGTCCCAACCCTGCACCTTGCATCTGTTTGAATAACGCTACATTGCTGTCACCATTCAAGGTGTTGTAGATAACACCGCCGTTAGGCAAAGTCTGCTTAATTTTTGTAATGATTGGCGTAACTTCTGAGTTACCCAATGGTAAGTAATCCTCACCAACTGTTTTACCTCCTTTAGCTGCTAGTTGCGCTTTGATAATATTGTTAGCAGTACGGGGAAAAACGTAGTCGGAGCCAACTAAGAAGAATTCTTTGCCCTTATTTTCCAACAGCCAATCAACAGATGGCTCAATTTGCTGGTTGGGCGCAGCGCCTGTGTAGAAAATATTTTTAGAACACTCTTGCCCTTCGTACTGCACTGGATACCAGAGCATGTGATCTTTCTGCTCAAATACAGGCAAAACATTCTTACGGCTAGCAGAAGTCCAGCAGCCAAAGACAGTAGCTACCTTATCTTGGTCAATTAGCTTAGTAGCTTTTTCCCTAAAAGTGTCCCAGTTAGAGGCACCATCTTCAACAATGGCTTGAATCTGCTTACCTAGCACTCCACCTGCATTATTGATTTCTTCAATAGCCAGCTGTTCAGCGTCTACAACACTTTTTTCGCTGATCGCCATCGTGCCGCTGAGTGAGTGTAAAATTCCCACTTTGATCGTGTCTCCACTACCAGCACCTGCACTTGTAGTATTGGATACAGGAGATGAATCAGCCGTTGGATCGCTAGTAGTTGGGGTGTTAGCACAAGCCTTCAGCAAGACACTGGTTCCCAATGTTGCGGAGCCGTATACCAGAAATTTACGTCGATTAAATCGTTTTGTCATATTTGGCTTTACTCCTGTCACTCAATCGGCTCAATGCTTGAGAGTTGACGATATCTATGTCTAGAGTGTGATATTAGGGCTATGCATGTGAAAGTTATTGTATAGGGTGATACAAAATATTTGAGGTAACTCTAACAATCTGTTGAAAAAAAACCGATTTGCATAGTTATCCGGCTTTCAGTTATCGGTAAGACAGTACTTGTCAATCTTTGGTATGGCAATTTAAGGTTGGGTTTGTGTTGGATTGCATAGTTGAGTAGAGGTGTGAATGTCAATGTCTCAATACGTTTTTACTGATTCTCAACACGTCAAAGAACTTGAACGACTTCAGGCAATTGAACAAGTCTTTGATCCAGCAAGCCGCAGGCGGATTCAAGCAACCGGAATTACAGTTGATTGGCAATGCCTTGAAGTTGGAGCAGGGGCAGGGTCAGTCACGCGATGGATGGCAGCAGTTGTCGGAGAAAATGGCAAAGTTGTTGCCGTTGATCTAGACACTCGTTTTGTAGCGAACATTCAATTACCCAACGTTGAGGTTTTGAAAGCTGACATTAGGCATCTCCCGCTTGAGAATCAATCTTTTGATCTCGTTCACACCCGTTACGTTCTGATCCACATTCCAGACTTTCAAGTTGCGTTGTCAAGGATGTTGGATTTGCTAAAACCGGGTGGATGGATCGTAATTGAGGAGCCTGATTTCTCAGCAGCGAGAGCGATCGTGGGAGAGGAAAGGGTTTTTCAGTCGATAAATCGAGTGAATCAAGCTATTTTGCAGATGTTTGCGAATAGAAATATGGATTATGCATTGGGTGTTAAATTGCCTGCAACATTTCAAAAGCTTGGCTTGCAGCAGTTATCTGTGGAAAATGATGCTCATCTATCAAATGGTGGTTCAGGCTTAGCGACAGTGATGAAGATGTCTACTGTGCAACTTGCAGAAAAATATATTGCGACAGGTGAAGCAACACAAGAAGACATTGAGCAATATTGTCTATTTTCAGAAGATCGAAATGCCTGGGCAATTTACTACGCAACGGTCGGGATTATAGCCCAAACAGCCGCATAATAATCCCTTTGCACACTGACCAATAACGATCCAGTTGGAGGTTGTCATCTTGCTTGTAAGCGACTAATAAAATAATCTTTAATCTAATACGATTTGATAGATGGATAAACAAGAGCGCAAACTGGTATACTAGACAATGCGATGGCGAGCGTAGCCAAGTGGTTAAGGCAGTGGTTTGTGGTACCACCATCCGGGGGTTCAAGTCCCCTCGTTCGCCCTGTTTCTAGACCTGAGCAAATTCCACTAATTTAGATTAGGGAAAGTTCCGTATTGATATGGCTACTGAGGTGGTGGGTTCTGCAAAGCTGTATCGTTTCGCTTCCTACACTGGCTCATGAACCATACCAACGTATTCGCGGCTCACAAAGCTAAGTCTGGTCTTATTTAGTCTTAAAAATTTACTGCTAGGATTTGACAGTATTGAGCATCAAAAGTGTAAGCGATATGCTTTACTTGTTGAGGCACTAAGTTATAAGCGGTTGCCCTATGCGACCTCGTCAAGACACTATTGAGATTTTTTCGACTTTTCTGCAACTTGATGCAGAGCGTTTTAGGGGGTGGGCAACTGAGCCTAAACTACGCCGGAGTATGCAAAGTTGTTTGGCTCGGTTGCCACAACTGGATTCTGAAGAATTTTGGGCACTCTACTGGCACAAGGTATGGCAGACTCAACCTGCTAGTCTGGCTGGAACGCATCTATCAGCTTACTTGCAAGAAGCCTGCTACTGGGCTGCCCAAAAAACGAGGCCTAGCCTTGCGAATGCACAGTACACCTTGTCTGACTGTTTTCAAATGGCGATCGCGCAGCTCGATAAAGTCTTAAAAGGGTTTAAACCAAACTACGGGTTTGGGCTGAAAAGCTACGCCAGTGCAACTTTTAGTAGTTTGATCAAAGAAATTCTCCGCCAGCAACACGAGGCTGCTATTTGCACTGATTGGGCTTTGTTACGCAAAATAAGTCAAAAGCGGCTCATAGAGTCTTTACAAGCAGATCTAACCTCAGAAACAATAGCTAGCTACGTTTTAGCCTGGAACTGTTTCAAGACAATTTATGTTCCAACTCAAGCAACTCGCACGAGTAAACTCCCTAAGCCCGACCACGCCACTTGGGAAGCGATCGCCAAGCTTTACAATGCCGAACGCCATCAAATACATCCATCGGTACCAGAATGTAGGGCAGAAAACCTCGAAAAGTGGATAAATGATTGCGCTAAAGCAGTCCGCTCCTATCTCTACCCCACCTTTACTTCGATCAATACGCCTAAGGTGGGGCAATCTGGTGAACTACTAGATGATTTGCCAGACCCGCAGGAATCACTACTAAATGAAATTATTGCTCAAGAAGAAGAGCAGGAAAGACACGTTCAGCAAACTCAGCTCAACACTGTTCTAGTAGAAGCTGTGGCTAAGCTAGAGCCGCAAGCACAAAGGCTACTGCAACTGTACTACGGTCAGGGGCTAAGGCAACAGCAGATGGCAAACCAGCTTGACCTGAAGCAGTATATGGTTTCGCGTCAACTTACCCGTTCTAGAGAATCATTGTTGCTTGCGTTAGCTCGCTGGAGCCAGGAAACAATGCATATTTCCCTCACTTCAGACCTACTTAACAATATAAACACAGTTCTCGAAGAGTGGCTCCAACGCCACTACAGCCGATCTTCTCTAGAACAGCCGTTATGATTGACTCAACTGCATCTACATTTGACGATCCAACTCAGTTGTGGTTAGAACTTCCCACTACTCAAACTCAGTCGCAGCCTCAGTTCTCAACACCGAGTAGTCGTTGGAACGCCTATCTAAATCAAATTTGTCTCGATGCTGTTCTGCCGTGGCTGAGAGAAGAATACGCTCCACAAGCGCTGGTTTGGCCTAATGCTACAGCTTTACCTAGCTTCTGGGAACTCGTGAATGGTACAGCAATTGTCATGGGTACGACTCGACTGGTGCTGATTCCCAGCGAGACAATTGACTTAAGCTTGCGGGTGCCACAAGAATGGGTGAACATTCCTGGCTGGGCGGTGGATTATTACCTGGCAGTACAAGTTAATCTTGATCAGGGATGGCTAAGGATTTGGGGCTATACTACCCATCAGCAACTACAGGCAAGCGGCAGTTACGATCCGAGCGATCGCACTTACTGCTTAGAGGAGGAAGGCTTAATCCTGGATCTCAACGTCCTATGGGTGGCGCGTCAACTCTGTCCAGAAGAACCAACCCGTGGAGCGATCGCACCCCTCCCAGCTTTGCCACTGGCGGCAGCAGAAAACCTGCTCCAGCGTTTAGGAACCCCTGCTATTTCTACACCTCGCCTAGCCGTGCCTTTTGAGCTTTGGGGGGCGTTGCTACAGCATGGAGGGTGGAGACAACGTTTGTACGAACAGCGTCAGGGATTGCCACAGTGGTCAATTCTCCAGTGGCTTCAGACTGGTGTCTCAGATTTTGCCCAACAAATTGGCTGGCAACTGGTTGATCAACCTAGCCTTGTAGGGGCGCGGGGTGGGGAACAAACGCCAGCACCAGTCCCGTCGCGCCAGTTAATCATCGCGGGTCAACTTTACGAATTGCAAATACTACCGCAGGGCAATCCAGCAGAAAGGATTTGGCGCTTTGAGCTGTCAACATTCTTAGGCACTGCGATTCCGAGTGGGTTTAAATTAAGACTCCTCACCGAAGACCTACAGCCATTTAAAGATAATGAAGTTATTGCCACAACCGCAGTAGATCGGCTTTATATTGAAGTGGCTCTCGAACTAGGAGAAGGATTAGTATGGGAAATAGAACCCATCCCAGAAAACTACGACCGGGAAATCTTGCATTTTTGAATTTGCGGTTCAATAACACAGGGATGGGAGTCTGACAGAAACGGTTGTGTTGCAATAGACTCTTTGAGGGAATAGTTTAGGAGGCTAGAAAATCTCTACTGCCTCTCGTCCTTACCCCTTCGCCCCTTGAGCAAAAATATAAATTGTTTATTTAGTTTGCAGCAATAGCTCAATTATCAAGCTTTCCCCCAAAACAGGAGTTGAATACTGCAAAAACCATTGGGGCTAAAAGTAATTATTCATTTACTCCGTTTATGAGCCTGAAGAAGCTTTATCCTGGGGCTGATTATCAGGGGTTTGAGTTGATTCAGTCGCACTTGGGGCAACCACTGCGTTTCGCTCTTGAGCACGCTGCTGGCGTTTTTTGCGTTCAGCCGCAAGCATATCTACCATAGTTATCAATGCTTGTGCCATTTTTTCTAAGTTAGCGCGGTATAGCTCCAAGTCTTTGTTGAGTTTATCCTCAGATAAATGTAATGCGGCAGAGATAGTTTTAAGCGCCTCAACTCGCTGCTTTTCGTCTTTGACTAGTTCAGGATCTGTTATTTCTAACAAAGTAAACAAACCAATGGCAAACAAGCGGCTGTACTTAAAGTTAGGGTTATTTGCGATTACTTGAAGCGGCTGTTGCAAATCATCAGCACCGTCAATGTGAGTTGCGCTACTCAACCATGCCATTAATTCATTCGCTGGTAAGCTCTTAGCTAGTGCGCTTAGCTGTTCAGCATTTTGCTGATATCGCTGAGGATCGTCCTCTACAGCTTGACACAGGGCTTTGAAAATTGAGTCCTTATCACGTTCTGGTTGGTAGCCTTCCATAAACCGCTCAAAGGAAGTGACTACTCCCAACCCATAAATGGGGTTGTAGCTAAAATCAGCATTAACTGACAGCAAGTGCATTTCTACCATTAATTCTTCTACCACCCGACGATAAATCGTGTTAATCGGACGAGTGTGAGCGGTATAGAAAGCTTTCTTGGTATCGGATACAGTACGGGCGTTATTCACTGTCAGACCTAAAGGGAAGACATAAGATCATTGTCTCGTGTAAGAGCAACTTTGCCAAGGCAATGCAGTGCTTGTGAGTCCAATAAATTACGAGACACTGGCTACGAACTAGAGTTAGAATTCACTTAGAGCGTTAAATTCGCCCATTGCTTCCTACCTTTGGTGTATTTCTTAAGACATAACATAAATGACACAAGTTGATGAGAAGTTGCCTTTCTGCCTAGCTTACAAACCTAAACGCTTAAGGCTACCTCGCATCAATTAGCTAAAAAGCTATAGTTCTCCTGTCAGAACTCGACATACCTTGTAGTTCCAATTATACCGCTCCCTGCAATCCAGTTATAGCAAGCGTCTTCTATCGGTTGTGGAACTATAAGTAAGTCATAGAGTAGATTTTTTACAGTAACGCTACTTATTTAAATTGGTTGACGGCGAAACGGAGGTACATTCTAGAGTTATGCTCAATTTTTGATGCTTTATTAATCTATCCTATTTTTACGCAGCTGTTTGCTATGTCCTTACTTTATTCAGCACATGAAGACAATATCTGGGGAACCAAAGCAGGAAGTCGCTAGCAGTATCTACTACTTATTAGCCTCAGCAAACCTGTTTAACTTAAATAAAGCTACTCCTTAGGATGCTAGTTTTGAATACCAGATGCTTTTCAGCATATGTTATACATCTAAGAAACCAATGTAAATATTATAGGATTTAATAGCATGGCTCTTAAAAAAATCAAGGAATTTAATCCAAACTACCTTCAAAGTTTTGAGGGCAATGACATTATTGGATTTAATGTTTATATAGAGGGAACTGACGAGAAGGTTGGTTCAGTTAAGGATATTTTGGTAGATGAATTAGGTCATTTCCGATATTTAGTAGTTGACTTTGGTTTATGGATTTTCAACAAGCAAGTAATGCTACCAGTGGGGTGTTCCCGCGTTGACTCCGATGCCCAGCGAATTTATGTACTTGGGCTTGACAGAAAGCAAGCAGAAAATTTACCTGAGTATAACGACAGTACACTGGTTGATTACAATTATGAGGAACAGGTGAGAGGGGTCTATCGCGCTCCGGCTGACAATTTTACAGTGCCTTCAGTACCAGATGATCCATCAAATTCAGTTCCAAGTCCAAGTGCTGCTCCTTACAACCGAGATAATTACAACTACCAGCAAGACTCATCCCTTTACGACTTGAATGATCCAACTCATCATGTTCTGAAGTTATACCAAGACCGATTGCTGACGAAAAGAAACCGTGTCAACAATGATATCGAACTTAGTCAGAATCAAATTGCAACTAATATTGACCCAGTTAGAAACGAGCAAATTGTGACCAACCAACCTGAAGCAGTAAACCCTGAGAGTATAATTTCTGATCCCAAAAAACCTAGTCGCTCTGCTTGCTTAATTTTTAATCCGGTTGCTGGTCAATCTGATTCAGTGCAAGACTTGGCAACAATTCAAAGAATCTTGCAGCCTGAATTCAACCTTGATATTCGCATGACTACACAGGAAGTTGATGCCGACCAACTGGCGCGAGAAGCAGTTGAGCGTGGGGCTGAATTGATTATTGCTTCAGGAGGAGATGGAACACTGTCTGCGGCGGCAGCAGCTGTTGTGGGAACTGGAGTTCCAATAGCAGTTATTTCACGGGGGACTGCGAATGCCTTTGCCACAGCTATGGGAATCCCTTCTAATATTGAAGCTGCCTGTGAGACAATTTTGGATGGTAAAACTCGTGTAGTTGATGCTGCTTCCTGTAACGGCAAACCAATGGTTTTGCTTGCAGGAATTGGATTTGAGGCAGAAGCAGTCGAGCTAGCTGATCGGGAGGCTAAAAATCGCTTTGGGATGCTGGCTTATGTTTTGGCAGGTGTCCAGCAATTACGCAACTTCAAATCTTTTGAAGCCCGGATTGAAACTGAGGACAAGATAGTTACACTGAATGCAGCGGCAGTTACTATTGCTAATGCAGCCCCCCCGACTTCGGTACTGGCTCAGGGACCTGCGGAACTAATTGTTGATGATGGTCTACTGGATGTTACGTTGGTTGCTCCGGCTAACAGTATTGGCGCGATCGCTGCTGCTTATAATTTATTGCAATCTGCTTACAGTGAGGAAACGACTGATCGCCCAGATACAGGGTTTTTGCGAGCTAGGAGCATTAAAGTCACGACAACCCCACCGCAAAAAGTTGTCCTAGATGGTGAGTTGATTGGCTACACTCCAATTGAGGTTGAGTGTGTTCCAGGGGGATTGACAATTGTTGTGCCTACTGTTCCTGAAGAAGAAGTTATTGAAAAATTAAAGGGTTTACCTAATCTGCACGTTGAACTTAAACCACCAGCGGAAAGTTAAATATTTAGTATTGAATTAAATAATACTTTTTCTAATTGTATGGAATTCGTATCCGATCCGCCGATATCTGTCAAAATTCACAAAATGAAGGAACGGGTACGGTGGCAAGAGCCGCTAATTGTGGAGCAGGGAATCGATCAAACCCGGATGGTGTTTGAGGATGGCTACGCAGATAGTCCAGAGTTTTCCTTTCTAGTTGTGGGCGATAGTGGTTCCGGTTCTCATCGCAGACATAGCCCGCAACGACGACTAGCCGAACAAATGTTACAACACCGCGATCGCTGCCAGTTCATGTTACACACGGGCGACGTAATTTATCTTGTTGGCTCCAGCGAGTTCTACTATGAAAACTTCATTAAGCCCTATCGCGAATTTTTAGTAGGCGGCGAACATCCCAAACGGATTGCTTACGACAAGATGGTTTTCAACCTGCCAATCCTACCCATACCAGGCAACCACGATTACTATGATTTGCCGTTGATGTACGGCTTGATGGTACAAGCTACACTGCCGCTACGCCGTCTGCTCCAGTTTCAGCTAGATTTGGATATTGGCTGGCATGGCTCAAATCAAGGCAAGGCTTATGCAAAGGCATTCCTCGACTACCTCAAGGGAATGTCTGAAGGGGAGTTAATTCAGCACCTAGATCGCCATTACACTGCCAAGACTAACACTGGGCGCTGCCTGCTTTATGAACCCGGACGTTTTACTCGGTTACCCAACCGTTATTACACCTTTCGTAGTGGCGGGATTGACTTTTTTGCCCTCGACTCGAATACCTTCAACGCTCCATTGCCGCTGCCTGGGACTGAAGCCGGAGATGCCGCCCGCCGCCAACTGGAAAATCGTCGGGATGAATTAGAGCGGGAGAAACTTCAAATCATGGAAACCTCTGCCCAACTTAACCACAACAAGCCCGACGAATCTGAACAAATTGACGACTTGCGGGCTAAATTGGAGCAAGTTGATGAGTTAAAGATCGACGTTGATAAACAACTGGCAGCGGATGCAACCACTGTCACTGACTTTGAACAGCTTGATTGGCTGCGGCAAAGACTGATTGAGTCATGGAATACGGAGGAAGTGCGGGGGCGGGTAATTTATTTCCACCACCCGCCTTATGTTACTGAGGCAACAAAGTGGCAACAAGCACAGACTTTAGCAATTCGCCGCCGCCTCCGCCAGGTACTGGATGCCGTGTCTAAGGCAATTGGTTCCCTCTCCCAGGGTCGTCCGCTAGTCGATCTGGTGTTGAATGGTCACGCGCACTGCCTGGAATATCTGCGGACTGAGGATACCGGACACGCCGACTCGAACATTAACTGGATCGTGTGCGGTGGCAGTGGTTTTAGCCTCCGCCGCCAGCGCCCTGAAGGACCGGAATTAACGGAGTCTTATGGCAACGGTAAAACCCGTGAAGTAGCGCGATCGCTGCTTTTTGTCGGTCGAAATGGTTACGGATCAAAAAAACGTCGACCATACTCATTTTTACGAATTGATGTCCAAGACGGTCGCCCACCCAAGTTTATTGTCCGACCATTTATTTCTGAACGATTTGAACATCAGTGGGTTGATAGCCACCTTGAACCGTTTGAGATTTAAGATATCTTGTATAAGTCGTATCATCCTGGCGACCGGAAGTCTGGATCTACACAAACTTATTATTAGTTTGTGTGAGGCGGAATAGCCTCCGGCAAGCTGCCAAGCAGCTATGTTTGTATAGTCCGCAAATTTAATTCGCCTAATATTTGAGGGTAGTCCTAAATAAATCTAGTACTTCATTCACTAATAGAATCAATAGTTACGTTTGTAGGACTACCCCAACTACATTCGATATATATAGGCATCTTCAATAAATTGATTATTGGAGACAGAATTCTTTATTCTCAAGCCGACTCTTCCATATCCCGTACCAATTAACCCTTTCAGTGACTGTATTAAGCGATCGCCTGGACTGACAACCGAAATATCTTGCAAAGAAATTTCTATAGGAGGTGAGGTATTACTCAATACTGATTGAATGTCGGTGTATGCCTGCCTTGGTCCTTTAACAATTTCTGAAGGGGAAGCAATTATCAATCGCCATTCATCAGACTCACTCAAGTACAACCAAAATGCAGCAACTACGTGAAAACCAGACTTGTCTAGGGATTCAATTAATCTTGCCCCGTCACTAATTAATTTGCTTTCACCCTCCAAGCTTACCAGTGGCGTACCCATTCGAAGACTCCATTTCCCTGCTCAGCAATTGCTGAATAAATATCTCTAGCTGCTTTCTCAAGATGTTTCTGATAGCGACTCTCTTCTGTCCAATCTTTTACTACTCCCCAATTAACTTGAAATCTTTTTGTTTCATTATCTAGCACCGTTTGAAGACCAGCCGTTTTTATGAGTTTTGCCAGATCGGGTGTATAGCAGTCTTGAGCAAGTTTCTTATCTGGAAATTCAAACTCCTTTACTTGTTTAGCAATACAAGCCTTAAGACCACATTCAATAACATATCCACTTAGATAATAGGCTCCATCGTATCTTTGATTGTCAAGTAATACCTTAGCCTCCTCAAATCTAATACAAGCAATATCCTTAAAATCGTCCCTGTTCAAAAGCTATTTCCATCTCAAACGCTCATTACTCTCTTAGTGATTGAATTTGACTAGCGCGATCTGCGTCAAACGCGCGTCGTTGGCTGCTATTGACTACTCTAATTGCGTATGCACTCCTTGTTTGCAACAATCAATAGAGCGCTCTAACGACGCTTCTATCTTGTTGCTTATAAGTCACTACCTCTGAATGGGTACTCAGTCTTCTTCCTTGTTCCAAAAAATTTCTCTATGGGTAATGCTCAATCCCATAGCATCCGCATCATGTATGTGTGCAAGAAGCCTAATATAGATGAGGAAGCTAGCCTCAGCATTAAATGAAATACTCTAACTGGGGCTTTACTGGAATGTATTCTAGTCGCTCCAATTCTGCCGCTACCTTAGCAATACTTTCCTTGACACTTTCTTCTGAGGTGTAGCAAACAATGTCGGGATTTAGGGGTTCTTCGTAGGGAGCATCAATTCCTGTAAAGGCTAAAATTTCCCCTGCTCTTGCCATAGCATAAAGACCTTTATCATCCCGCTGCTCACAAACTTCAAGTGGTGAATTAACATAAACTTCGATAAAATTTTCAGTTGTTTTTCTAACTTCATCTCTAGAAGTTCGATAGGGACTAATTGCAGCTACAATTGCAACCACATCATTGCGGCTGAGTAGATTTGCCACAAAACCAATGCGACGGATGTTGGTTTCACGGTCTTCTCTGCTATAACCTAAGCCTTTTGAGAGGTTTGTTCTTACTACATCGCCATCTAGAAGCTCAACTAGGCAACCGCGTTCTTTAAGTTCACGCTCTAGTCCTTTAGCAATAGTGGTTTTGCCTGAACCACTGAGACCTGTGAGCCATATTACTAAGCCTTTACTTTTCATGATTTTTTGTTACTGAATAGTTACTAGATAAATTGGAATGATTGCCTTGCAAAATAATATTTTAGCTCTCAGCTATAGCTTAACCCTGATAGGTCGCAAAGGTAAGTTTTTCCAGTTATAGCTTTTGTGATTACACCCTAACAAGCACGCAGCATGAGTTTAATAATTAGTAATATTTTAGACCACAAACATTTACTCTATACATAGGTTAAGGATCAACACAACCCATTTGCTTCAGCAGCATAACTTGGGTTGTACCAAGCTTAATAATCGTTGGGGCGGAACTTTATTACTTTGTCGAAAAATATAATTACTTATTCATAACATTCTAATTTCCGTAGGGCAATACCCTGGTTGTAACAGGTCTGGTAGTCTGGTTCAATTAAAGAGCGCTGTATTAAAGCTGGCAACTGCTTTTCATAAATGATTTCATAATTTAATATCCCTAAAACAGCACTATGACTCAACAACTAGATTTGCAATTGCGAATTGAACGAGATTCAATGGGAGAGCGGCAGATCCCTAGCAGTGCCTACTATGGCATTCAAACGATGCGGGCAATGGAAAATTTTCCCATTAGTGGGATCAAGCCTTTGCCTACTTATATAGATGCAATTGTGCTGATTAAAAAAGCCACTGCTCTAGCCAACGGTGAACTGAGTTGCATTCCCCAAGATATTAGTCAGGCAATTGTCCAAGCGGCTGATGAGGTGATGGAAGGAGAGTTGCGCGATTCTTTTGTTGTAGATATCTACCAGGCGGGGGCTGGCACGTCGCACCACATGAATGTAAATGAAGTTTTAGCAAATCGGGCGCTGGAAATTTTGGGCGATGCCAAGGGTAATTACAAGCGGGTAAGCCCAAATGACCACGTTAATTACGGTCAGTCAACCAATGATGTGATTCCCACGGCAATTCGGATTGGTGGTTTGTTGGCGCTGGAACGGACACTTTACCCAGCGCTAACAGAGGCGATCGCGGCTTTAGATAATAAGGCAGAAGAGTTCAGAGATATTGTCAAATCCGGCAGAACTCACCTACAAGATGCTGTTCCGGTGCGCTTGGGTGAGAACTTTCGCGCTTGGTCATATATCTTGAGAGAACACCAAAATAGAATTAAAATCGCCGCCGATGATTTAACTCAGCTGGGTTTGGGAGGGAGTGCAGTAGGAACAGGATTAAATACTCATCCCCAGTATGGCGATCGCGTTGCTCAGATATTATCAGAACTAATCAACCAGCCTTTGCAACCAGCCCCGCATTTAATGGCAGCGATGCAGAGTATGGCTCCATTTGTGAATGTTTCGGGATCTTTGCGGAATCTAGCTCAGGATTTGGTCAAAATTTCCCACGATTTGCGGCTAATGGATTCGGGACCAAAAACAGGATTGAAAGAAATTCAACTGCCTCCAGTCCAGCCAGGATCTTCGATTATGCCAGGAAAATACAATCCGGTGATGGCAGAGATGACGGCGATGGTTTGTTTTCAGGTGATGGGTTATGACAGCGCGATCGCCCTAGCAGCTCAAGCAGGTCAACTGGAGTTGAATGTGATGATGCCATTGATTGCTTATAATTTGATTCACAGTATTGAAATTCTGGGCAATACGTTAGCAGCATTAACTGAACGCTGTATTAAGGGAATCACGGCCAATCGCGATCGCTGTCTTGCATATGCAGAAGGTAGCCTTGCCTTGGTAACAGCCCTAAATCCTCATATTGGTTATCTTAATGCAGCTGCTGTAGCAAAAGAATCTTTGGAGACTGGTAAATCTCTACGGGAGATTGTAATTGAGAAGCAGCTGATGAGTGCTGAGGAATTAGCCAAAGTGCTGGATCTAGAACAAATGAGTGCCATGTGACCATCATCCTAAGTTACTTTCTGTCCTAAAGAACTAAGAGCAGGGGAAGAATAGATAAAGTTTTTCTGGGGAGCCAGGTACTATATATGTGCCAATAATTTCAGTGTAGTTAAACTTTTTTCTTGCAAGTAGTTAGTCGACAACATTAGCATAAAGAAAAGACCTAGAAAGAGTGTCTTAGGGGAGTACTACCTCCAGGAAATCAGTGACCACCCCTTCGGGGCAATAGTGCTAATTACAATGTGATGTGAGTATACAGGAGGAGTTTCCGGATGGCACAGAATAATATTACGAGAAAGAACCTTGTTAATAGCCTGATTACTGGTTTATTCATAGGTTTGATCGGTGGTATTCCTTTGGGATGGATAGCAAATCAGTATTTTGTTGAACAACGTTTGGCTGAAAATTTGATTTGTCGGGAGAAGAATAGAAATCAGCCTGAAGCTGTTGTTCAGTCAATTTGCGGCTCTAGGTTTTAGAAGTTTCAAATTGTTGCTATCTTCAATGCAGTGATGAGCATTTCTGCGCCTGAGATGCTTAACTAGTGGTGCAGAATTGAGGAGGGCGATCGCTCGCTTATAGAAGGTTTTCCTCCTGCTGTAATTAACCAAATCGTGTTTGGGATTCCAGGCGAAAATGAATCAACAGACTGTATAAATGTCGGTATTCTTGAGAAAGGAGATCAGCGAGGTGAATATTCTATCAATTTAACTGCTCCTAAAAAGCCAGGAATGTACTACATCTGCTTCTGGTAGTGATGACAACACCGTCAAACTCTGGAATTTGTACCCAAATAACCTAAATGATTCAATGACCCGCAGTTGCGATCGCTTGCGTGGTTATCTAGAGACAAACCCCAATGTGAGCGATCGCGATAGGCATCTTGGCGACGGCATGAGATAGTTGCTATTGTCAAAATCCAGGATTAGACGCGCGATCGCGTCAGTGAACTCCGCCTAGCTGGAGCTGGAATTTCTCTCTGCTCAAACGGCGTGAAAGTCCTCAACTTTTCGCCCTTACAACCGAATCCTTGATATAAAGGGCCAGTGCAGTGTACAAAACATTGTCTCCTTCCGGCGTGTTACTGCTGGATAGTGTCTTTTATATCTCAATTGTGACTCCCTCTCAGGGCTACGTAGACTCAAAGGTATAAAATGTGTTATTTATATTTAAGGTGGGCTTAGTGTAAACTTATACTGGAGATATCTGTTTGAGAATTATTCTGGGAAAAATCAACCTAATTTTGATGCATAAGATGAAAGAATAGGGCAAAGTCGCCACAATTCAAACTCAATTAATAATAAAACGATAGCTTAATTAAGACTAAAAAATTTAATTACTTCTAATAAACATAAACTGAGATTACGGTAAAAGGTATAAAATGCAAGTACAAATGCTTTTAAAGATTGAGCGTGGTTTAGTATTGAAAACTCTATTGTTATTGGGAGTAATATGTATCGAACCAAGCCTTCCAGTACAAGCTAAAACAGATATTTATCAGACTCATCAAAATCAAATTTCTCCGCTGCGCTTAGCTATTAATACCAGTAAACCCAACATTGTAAGAAACAAGACGCGGTTAATTTTTAATAATGTGCAAGGAGGTACAGCTAGTGCCGCGCAAACAGTGCTTCTCAAAAATACGGGCAATGCTAACTTAACCATTAATAGCCTAAAACTCAGCGGCATAAACGCAAACCAATTTCAAATTAACCAACAGCCTACTCTACCTATAACTATTGCAGCGGGTAGCTCTACTAAAGTCAGTATCGCTTTCAATCCCACAAATATTGGACCTAAAGGCGCTTTGCTTGAGATCGACAGCAATGACCCAGATACGCCACAAGCAACGGTCAATTTACGAGGTCTGGGGACACTAGGATTCGCAGGAAAAAACGAACCCTCGCTCCAGTGGATTCTCGATACATATCAGAACCCTATCAATGTAGGAGATTCAGACCCTACAGATAACTTTCTATCAAAAGACACGCTCTCAGGTGATGAAGTCAGCTTACCCCAATTTCAAAAAGCAGGTACGGGACCAGTTACGGTACAGGTAATCGCGGTTTTCGCTCCAAAAAGTAGCTCAGGCATTGTCGCCAAGTTTGGCTACTATACTTCAGGTGATGCTGCCAGCAAAAGTCAACTTTTTACAGTACCAAATGCTAGTTACCAGTCGCTGAACCCCTCTGTATCAGGTAGCAAAAGCTTTGATCCAGGCACAGGCAACTTTGGTTTCTACACCATTTGGACTTTCTTCAATAATCGTGAGAGCTATAGCGAGGATCATCTTAATAATTCAGATACTATTCCTCACCAGGTGCGAGTCTATCCGCTTAAGAAAACGGATGGGACTGTTGTACCTAATGCTTATGTCTTGGCAACTGAAGAACACACAAATTATGACTACCAAGACTTTGTAGTAATTGTCCGTAACGTCACACCCGCAAGTACGGCAGTTTTAGTGAACTAAATGGGTAAAAGGCGATCGCTTCGCTCCTTGCAATTATTCCCTCTATAGCCATCTAGAGTCTGAGAAATATGTCTAACCAAGAGCGCCTCTCTCCTCCAGACAGGCTAGGCGAGTGTGATTCTCTTATTGCCAATACTTTACAAATGCAACACAATCACCAGGTTCTTGCCAAATACATCACAGCGATAAAACGTCAATTGGATGATCTGACTGAACAATTCAACAACCGACCTGAATTACAGCAGATTGCTAATTTACAGGGTGCACTAGCTCAAGAACATCGGCAATTAGGTGAGGGTTCGGCTTCTTCAGAAGTACCAGTGGAAGTCACACAAACAGAGGTGACGGACTGGGAAGAGGAAATACCACAGCCCATACACGTACAATCGTATGAGTATCAACTGGTATTTGACCGCTCTGAGAGTCGCTCTGTGTTGAGGGAAGCGCTCTGTGAAAGCCAGGAGCGGTTAATTATTGTCTGTCCCTGGCTCAATCGGAATAGCATTGATGCTGATTTGCTGCAACAATTTAGGGATTGCCTGAACCGCAATTGTCGCATTGATATTGGCTGGGGTTATCTGAGCGAACGGAGTCGGGTAGGTGTTGGCTGGCGATACAATGCCCTGAAAGACTTGAGACAACTGGAGCAAGATTATCCTGACCACTTCAAGCTCAAGTTGCTGGGAACCCATGAGAAGTTTCTGGTGTGCGATAGGGCTTTTGCAATGTTGGGTAGTCATAATATGCTGACTTCTAGCGCCCAAAGTGCTGAACGCGAAGCAGGTATCCGCACCACAGATCCCCAGATTATCCAAGGTTTGATTGACCGCTTTGATGGTGCTGAGATGCAAGTGCAGGATACAGATGAAATGACAGCGGGTTTTGTGAGTCTTGATGATGCTGAAGTTGATGCACCAGATATAGGCTATCAGTCTGATACCAGTCCTGTAAATCTCTATGATATTGAGCTAGACGAAGATGAAGATGATTCCGCTGAAGATGATCAGGGAACAGCTATTGATGCTGAGGAATTTTTGTGTAAGTTTAACAATCGAGAATGGAGCCTTTCAGGAATCAACATGGCTAGAGTTGATCTAACTGGAAAGAACTTGGGTTGCGATAACCTGAACTTAAGCAAAGCAAATCTGACGAGAGCTAAGCTAGGGAAGGCAAGACTCGATTGTATAAATCTCACTGGTGCTAATCTCAAAGGTGCTGAACTCTGTGAAGCACAGTTGCATCAGACAAATCTTAGTGAGGCAAACCTAAAAAATGCAGACCTTCGCAAGGTAAACCTGTATGGGACAAAGCTAGGGAAGGCAAACCTGAGTAATGCCAATCTGAGCGGGGTTAATTTGTCATTGCAGGTAGACCTCAATGGAACTAATTTCAGTGGTGCAAACCTCAGTAGGGCAAATTTGAGGCAAGCAAATCTGAATAAGGTAGACCTGAGTAATGCCAATTTAAATAATGCTAATTTATTGGCAGCAAATCTCGAAGGTGCAAATCTTCAAGGAGTCAAGCTCCAACATGCTCTCTACAACGCCGCGACTATTTTCCCCAGCGGCTTTGACCCCGCTAAATCAGGTGCTTACTTAATTGCTCCTGATGCCTCACTGCAAAATGTGGACCTAGCTGGTGCTGACCTAAGTGGAGTAAATCTAACTGGGGTAGATCTGAGAGGAGCAAACCTTAACTCAACAAACCTAAGTAGTACAGACTTAAGTGAAGCCAACTTAAGTGGGACAAAGCTTATAAAGGCACATTTACAGTGTGCAAAACTGCTTCAGGTGAATCTGAGTGAAGCTAACTTAAGTGGGGCTGATTTGAGCCAGGCAACCCTTACTGCTGCAAATATGAGTGGTGCAAACCTACTTCAGGCAAACTTGAAAGGAACAAACCTAACGGCGGCAGACCTGAGTAAAGCAAATCTGAAAAATACCAACCTAAGTGGCGCAAAGTTCAGTGGCGCAATCCTAACTGGAGTCAATTTAGTTGGGGTAACTCTTCGAGGAAATTTAAGTGGGGCTGACTTGAGTGAGGCTAATCTCTGTGGGGCAGATTTGTTTGGGGCTAACTTGAGCAGGGCAAACCTTACTTCAGCTGACCTGCGCGGGGCAGACTTAGGGAATGCAAATCTAGAAAAAGCCAACTTGAAGGGAGCAAACTTGAGTGGAGCCAATTTTGATGGGGCAAAGCTTAGTGGCGCTATTATGCCTAATGGAAAAACTCACGAGTAGATTTTGCCAATGTTCTGATACGAGCTACCTGGACTTCGTGCAAAAGTACCTGGCGAATAGAATTCGCGGCTATACAAACTAAGTCCACCTGCGCGGACTAAGAGTAATTGAGATACTTTAACCTGCGGAGGCAGGTTTTGTTTGTGTAGCCTTAGACTTCAGTCTAAAGTGCGATCGCACTCGCATCATCACCGTGATCGCCCTCCCAGTCATTCAAACCTTGATGCCGCATAATTGTCACAGAAATTATGGGCAATATTTTGGCGGCTAGTTGAGAAACACCAAACTTCCACTTAAGCGATCGCGGTAACTCTGTCCAAGAAACAGGCACAAACGCAAAGCGAGTATAAAACTGTGCCAACCTGCTACCCAAACATTCTAAATAAAGTGGCTGAGTTGCCTGCTGAATCAGATACTTAACCAAATAGCTACCCAAGCCCCGATCACGCCAAGCGGGTGCAACCACTAAACTACCGAGTTCTTGCGCCCCCGGAAAGCAGCGCAACTGCCCACAAGCTACTATCCGCCCCTCAGATTCGATCACCCAAAACTGTGACCAACGGATCTGAGTAGGATCTAGTTTTGCACTCAGCACCAATTTCCGAATTGACCATATATCTTTGGCACGAGCCGGACGAAGAACAAACCCTGGTGGTAAGCTGTCACGCATCTAATTTGCCTATTTAGACCGCAGGGGAGTAAAGAATCCCCTCACTGCTTGTCTTTCTACCGAGACTTCAACTCAGATATTGCGCTTTTTGTCAACCCCGCGATCGCCTGATCTGTCGCCTTCGGTAAATGGTAATACTTCCCCCCTGCCTGCTGTGCCAGTTCTTTGGCAAACCCAGTAGAGATAAACTTATTCTCCGTGTCAATTACCAACATCTGCATTCCCAACGCCCGAATTTTGGCAGCAATTTCTAACAGTTCCCCCTTAATATCCGGCTTTTCCCCTTCTTCCTGCGGTTCACCAAGCGATCGCGCTAAAGAAATATTTCCCCGCCCGTCTGTAATTGCCACAATTACAACTTGCCCAATATCGCCACCCATTCGAGCATTAGTGCCTACTTTCACCGCCTGCGTCAAACCATGAGCTAGAGGCGAACCACCACCACAAGGCATTCTTTCCAGCCGTCGCCGTGCTGAGGCAATTGAACGAGTCGGAGGTAAAAGTACCTCAGCTTGTTCTCCCCGGAAGGGAATCAAAGCCACCTGATCGCGATTTTCATAAGCTTCCGTTAACAGTCGCAACACAGCACCCTTAGCCGACTGCATCCGATTCAGTGCCATTGAGCCAGAGGCATCAACCACAAACACAACCAACGCCCCAGCTTTGCGGACTAAACGCTTTGCCCGAATATCGCCCTGCTCAACAATTACTCGCTTCCCAGGTTGCCTCTCACGCCGAGCTTTTTGATACGGCGCAGCTGCCCTAAGTGTGGCATCAACGGCAATGCGTCGCACGGGGCCTTTAGGTAACATCGGCTTAACATAGCGACCCCGATCTTCAGAATAAATCAAACTGCGACTACCAGATTTGCCGCGTCGTTGAGCCATTTGAGCAAAGTAAAGCACACTGGGGTCAAGGATGACTCCTTCAGGGTCAAAAACGAATTCTTCGGGAATACTCGGCGGTTCTTGCTCGTCGGGTTCTTCAGGATTTTCGTCTTCCTCCTCATCTTGCTCTTGTTCCGATTCATCCTGACTCTCAGGCGGTGGCGGTGGTGGCGGTGGTGGTTCTTCTGGTGGCGTTTGCACAATAGTTGCCCGTGGCACAATTACCAATTCCACCGCGCGGCGTAAATCTTCTGCATTCACTTGTGTCCGCCCATCTAAGGCAGCAGATGTCTTGGCGACTCTCAAGGCAAATAACTCGGCTCGATGTCCCTGCACTCCAGCCCGAATTGCCTCGTCAACTAAATAGGCAATTTGCTCATGAGTTATGCAGACATCCTTCAGCCATTCCCGTGCCAAAATAATCTGGGTTTTGAGGTCGTCTAAGTCCTCGCTGTACTGCTTCAGAAACTCCTGGGGTGAGGCGGCGTATTGGATAACTTGGTCTACCGCTTGGACTCGTTCATCTAATGCCAGTACACCATCAGCGCTAAGTGCGATCGCTATTCTGTCCAGCAAATGTTCCCGCAGCGCTCCTTCTTCTGGGTTGTAGGTAGCAATAAATAGCGGTTTGCAAGGATGCTGAAAACTAATACCTTCCCGCTCAATTCGATTGCGTCCCTCGGTTAATACTGTTAACAGTTGGTTGCTAATATTGTCGTCAAGTAAATTAATTTCATCTATATACAAAACGCCCCGGTGTGCCTGTGCTAGTAACCCTGGTTGAAACACTGATTCTCCCTGTTTCACAGACTTCTCTACATCTACTGAACCCAGAAGTCGGTCTTCTGTGACTCCTAGAGGAATCTGCACGAAAGGTGCTGGGATAACTTCTGTTGGAAGTGTAGCGCTGCCTATTGCTAAAAGTTGGCTGTCCCATTCTTCAGGACAGTTGGGATCGCAGTTACTAATGGAACCTTTAACCACCTCAATCGGTGGCAGGAGGGCGTAGAGGGCGCGAGCCATAACAGATTTAGCAGTGCCGCGACGACCCGCGATCGCCACTCCTCCCAATCCCGGATCAACTGCTGCTAACAACAGCGCTAATTTAATCGCTTCTTGACCAACTACCGCGCTCAGCGGAAAAGCAGGCATAAAGAGTGCAGTCATGGTTTTAATCGTAGCTAGTCCAGATCAGCATAGCAATTAGATTGTCTTAACTTTTTAGTAGGATTACACAAGTGAGAACGGTAAGATGACTGTAAACGTAGAACCCACTCCAACTTGTGATACTAGCTCAATTTTGCCTTGCAATAGTTTTACTAACCGAGAAACTATTGCTAACCCTAGACCAGTGCTATCGGGCAAGTGCGGCTTATTGGTGGAACCCGCTTGAACAAAAGGGTCAAAAATAATGGTTTGGTCTTCGGGCGCAATTCCAATTCCTGTATCAGAGACAGCGATCGCCCACTGGTCATCTGCTAGTACTTGGCAGGTTACTCTGACACTGCCAGAATCGGTGTAGCGAATTGCATTGCTAGCAAGATTTGTCACAATCTGTTGTAATCGCAAAGAGTCTGTCAAAACTTGATCGGGGGCGCGATGCCTGCGGCAAGCTTCGCTAACGCACTCAACCACCATTTTTAGGCCTTTTGCCCGCGCCAAAGGTTCTAATACTTCTATAACATTTTTGATTAAAGCTCGGACATCTGTTGGCACTACTTGGAGGTTCATTTTCCCAGCCTCATAGCGGGACACTTCCAATGAATCGTTAATCAAGCGAAGTAACTGTCTGCCATTGCGTAGCACGCGCTCAATGTGTTCTAGATTAGCAAAGGTGTCCTTTATTTCAGAGCTCTGTTTTTGCTTGCGTAAAAACAAATCGGAGTAGCCAATAATTGAAGTCAAAGGGGTTTTCAGTTCGTGAGCTAGATGTGAGAAATTGTCTTGATTAGCGCGAACTAAGCGAGTCAATTCTTGATTGTTAAGTTTCAACTGACTATGCAGTTGCTCTAGTCCTTCTAACCTCTCATCTACATAACTATTAAAGCACTGAGCAGTAGCTTCATCTACCACAGCGTTAATTAGACGCACGGCTCGAATTAATTCTGTAGGTGAACCCTGTAGTAGATCCGGCTCTAGGGTAGAAAAGATCACTTGGCGCAGTAGACTATATTCTCGCGCAATTTCTGTTGGTTCAAAGCCTTGTTCAGCCCTAAGAACGCCATGATGCAAACTCGCCTTTACTATTAGCTGAATCTCACTGTTTTTAGATTCGGACAGCACAGTTGCCATTGCCGTGAGAACTTGGGAAAGATGATTCTCTATAGCTGAGTGGGATAGATTATCGTCGCTCTCAATATGATTATCTTGACGAACGGCTTCCACCCACTTTTCTAGAATTGCATCAGTTTTATCGAGCAGTAATTGACTAAAATCCATTATGGCTCAGGCATAGCAAGGAGTAGGTAAGGAAATTCCCCAGCTTAGGTTAGTTTAGCAATTTAGGAGTTGATGAAGTTCGTTTATCATGATATTCATCCGCCAAAAGGTATAAATTCAGCTAATATTTCCACTAGGCTTGACCTGGCTCTAACTATCATTGCAACAGTCATCGATAGCATCTGCCCGAAGAAAGGTTGATTTCCTGGGCGAACAATGATAAAGTGCTGTGAAATTTGAATAAGTCAGCCTAATCCAGTGCTTCACCTAAAAAAAATTGGTGTGAGGTGAAGTTGGAGCGGAGGAACCAGTTTTTGGGGCGTATCTCTAACTCTATTCTTGTTAATTAAGAGAAGGACATCTCTCAGTCCTAGCCCGTCAGCTAACTTCGTAGGCATTGAGAGGAGACTGAATCAGCATTCTTCGTAATGTTTTGATATCATCAGTGTCCTTGGCTCGTACTGCTCAGTGTTTGTTGTACCTGCTCTCGACTCTGAGGAGTCTAAAATGATGTTGCAACTGAATCTTGCCGCGATCGCAGTGGCTGGACAAGCTGCCTGGAGACGTACTAAACCCGTTGTGATTCAGGATGTTATCTTACTACCTTTAGCTGGTTTTTTAGGGGTTATCTTACTGTGGTGGTTTATTGCCACATTCTTGACTGATTTAATGCCTACTCCAGCTGAGGCACTGGTAGAGAATTTAGACAATATCCTGCATCCTTTCTACCGCAGGGGACCTGGTAATTTAGGACTCGGTTGGTTATTACTAGCGAGTTTACGACGGGTATTGATTGGCTTTGCATTGGGTGCGATCGTTGCCATTCCTATTGGTTTTTTAATCGGAATGTCCAAAAAAGCGATGCTGGCGCTCAACCCTATTATCCAAATTTTCAAGCCTGTATCGCCCCTAGCGTGGCTTCCCATTTCCTTAGCTATCTTTAACTTGGCAGATCCCTCTGCCATCTTTGTTATCTTCATTACCTCGTTGTGGCCCACAATTATTAACACTGCCCTTGGTGTCTCCAGTGTGTCTAAAGACTACATAGACGTAGCGCGAGTGTTGGAAATGCCACGATTGAGACGGATTACAAAAATTATCTGGCCTGCAAGTTTGCCTTATATTTTTACTGGGTTACGAATTAGTTTAGGAATTGCTTGGCTAGTTATTGTTGCCGTAGAAATGCTCACTGGCGGCGTTGGTATTGGCTTTTTCGTCTGGGATGAGTGGAGCCGTCTAAATCTAAGTTCAGTCTTTCTAGCGGTATTAGTAATTGGCTTAACGGGGCTGGTTCTTGACTATGGCGTAGGCAAAATTCAGGAATTAGTAACCCATCGTCCGACACGCCAAACTGACATTTAAATCAGCATTTTGACATACAGGTACTTGTAGCTTTAGGCAATAGTTAGAGGCTCTGATATATATCTGATCAATTTGAATTGGCTGTCATACAGCTGCAATAAACTAACTTAGATGAGGCTGACTATGAGTGATAGCTGCCATCACTGGAATCGACGCACTTTTCTTCAGGGAGCCGGAGCAACGGCAGCTGGTATGGCACTTTCCGCTTGTGCCATCAACTCTAGTAAAGCCCCCCAAGGATTATCTCAAGCTGCTTTGGCGGTGGAACAGGTGGTAGACTCCAGTACCCTGGAAAAACCCAATCTCACTGTGGGATATGTGCCAGTAAATGACTGCGCCCCTTTTGCCATTGCCTGGGAAAAAGGGTTTTTTCGCAAGTATGGTTTAAATGTGCAACTCAGTCGAGAGGCAAGCTGGGGTACGTCTCGTGATGGAATTATTTTTGGTCGCCTTGATGCTTCTCCGGTGGTGTGTGGCGCTGTAACCAATGCTCGAACTGGTGCTGAAGGCGCACGTCATGCCCCATTATGTGCCGCGATGACGATTCATCGCCACGGTAATGCCTTGACGATGAATAAAGCAATGTGGGAATCGGGGTTGCGTCCTTGGCGAGAATACAACGGTGATCTAGAGGATTTTGGGCGTGATTTTAGACGCTACTTTGATAACATTCCCCCAGAACAACGAGTCTGGGCAGTTGTACTTAGTTCTTCGATCTACGAATACTTTGTCCGCTACTTGTCTGCTGCTGGGGTAGCTCCCGACAATGAATTTCGGCTGATTATTATTCCGCCGCCGCAAATGGTGGTAAATATGCGAATTGGGGCGATGCAAGACTATATGGTAGCAGAACCTTGGAATACACGCGCTATTACTGGTAATGAAGGGATTGGCTTTACCTTTGCTCAGGGCAAAGAAATCTGGCAAGGACACCCAGATCGGCTTTTGTGCGTGATGGAGTCTTTCATTAATGAAAATCCCAAAACTTATCGTTCCTTAGTTAAAGCAATGATTGAAGCTTGCCAGTATTGCAGTGAAGAAAATAATCGCGAGGAGGTTGCTAATCTAATTTCAGACAAGTCATTTACTGGTGCTAAACCTAATTTGACTCGTGCCGCAATTGTTGGTGAATACAATTATGGCGGCTTTGATGGCAAAAAACGGATTGGGCGATCGCCTGACACAACAATTTTCTTTGATCTACCGCCAAACCTTGCCAGAGTGCCAGGAGATCATTCAACATTTCTGTGGCAGTCAGAAAGTATCTGGTTAATGACTCAAGCTGCTCGTTGGGGACAAACTCCAGAATTTCCGAGAAATGCCGAACAATTAGCACGTATTGGTTGGAGAACTGACCTTTATCGTGAAATTGCCGTGGAAATGGGCATTAAGTGTCCCAATGAAGACTACAAGATTGAACCGGCTGAAGTGTTCATAGATAAAAAAGAGTTTGACCCTAGCGATCCAGTACGCTATCTCAATAGTTTTGAAATTCGGGCTAACCGTCCCAAATCCTTCTTTATGTCTTAATAGTTTATGTTCGCAATACTTTTGAAAAACCACCTAATTTTAGTCTAATCATAAATAACTGCTTTTCTGTGCCTCTATAAATGGAAGAATTTGACGCTATGGAGGAATCTTTTATGACTAAATCTACATTCGTCCCAACTAACCATAACCAAAGAGATATCAGGTGTACTGGATTTCTGGAGATTGAAAACTTAGTTAAGTCTTATCCAACATCTAATGGAGATGAGTTTGTCGTCCTTAATGGTGTTAATCTTACTGTCAAAGAGAACGAATATATCTCTGTAATTGGTCACTCTGGTTGTGGCAAATCAACGCTGCTTAAGATTGTCGCTGGTTTAGAAAAAGCAACTTCTGGCTCAGTGCGACTAGAGGGAAAAGAGATTCGTAAGCCTGGAGCAGAGAGGATGATGGTGTTTCAACACTATTCATTGCTACCGTGGCTAACTGTACGTGAAAATATTCGCCTGGCTGTGGATGAAGTGCTAAAAAATGCCAACCGTGCCGAAAAAATTAGCATTGTGAATGAACATCTGGCAATGGTGAATTTGATGGCGGCAGCTGATAAATATCCAGATGAAATTTCTGGAGGAATGAAACAGCGAGTTGGCATTGCTAGAGCTTTGGCAATTCGTCCGATGATGTTATTAATGGATGAACCTTTTGGGGCGCTGGATGCCCTGACTCGCGGTAAGCTACAGCAGCAGGTACTTAATATTTGGGAAAGCCATCGACAAGCGGTAATGATGATTACCCATGATGTGGATGAAGCAATTTATATGTCTGACCGGATTGTGTTGATGACGAATGGTCCATCGGCAACAATTGGAGAAATATTAGAGGTGCCTTTTGCTCATCCGCGCGATCGCCCTGCTATGCGAAACTCCAAAGAGTATTTTGAACTGAGGAACCATGCCTTAAATTTCCTCGACCGCTATTTTACGCAAGATGAGTAGCTGCGATCGCTTCAGCTTAATGTCACAATTGAGGTATGGACTGGAAAGAAATCTCTGATAATTGGGTTCTAATTCCCCCACACCCAAAGGGTATTGTGCATTTTCTAGGGGGAGCGTTTGTAGCAGCAGCACCGCAAGTGACCTACCGCTGGTTATTAGAACAAGTAGCTGAGCGTGGCTATGCTGTTGTCGCCACACCGTTTGTCAACACCCTAGATCATGCGGCGATCGCGCAATCTGTGTTGCAAAGTTTTGAAAGTGCGATCGCTGAGTTACAAGCAACAGCAGTTTTACGTGAGCGCTATCTCCCAATTTACGGGATGGGACACAGTATGGGTTGCAAACTCCACTTGCTGATCGGTAGCCTGTTTCCTGTTGAACGTGCAGGTAATATTCTAATTTCCTTTAATAACTATGCAGCAAGAGACGCAATCCCTTTCGTGCAGCAATTTAACAACCCTGCCTTTACGATTGAGTTTACTCCTTCCCCTGTGGAAACAAGTACTCTCGTGCGATCGCGCTACAATGTCCGCCGCAACCTATTAATTAAATTTACCAATGACACTATTGACCAATCTGCTGCGTTAACTGAGTTATTGCAACTCCGCTTTCCGAGTATGGTAACAGCGCAGACGCTAAATGGAACCCATACCACACCCCTGGGGCAAGATATTAAATGGCAACCTGGAGCGACGTTTACGCCCTTTGATGCCTTTGGTCAGTGGTTTAAGCAAGAAGTTTATCGCGATCTAAATCAGTTAAAACGCGCTATTTTATTGTGGTTAAATCCACTTTCCCAACTGTAATATTTGACTAGAATAGGAGCAAGGAATATTTATTCATGCTTTCACTTTGGGGGATGACAAGTTAATAATAGGTAAGGTTAATACTCTTTATAACCCCTTTTATCTGTAAGTGAAGTTACTTGTAGCCTCTCTTCCCCCATGTGCCAAATTTTAATTATTGATGATGACCACATAGCGCAGTTAACGCTGACAAGAATACTGGCAAAACAAGGTTATGAGGTGCTTACGGCAAGCGATGGTGCAGCAGGAATTGCCCAGGCACAACAGTTCAATCCCGCACTAATTATTTGCGACTGGCTAATGCCTCGGCTGAATGGATTAGATGTTTGTCGTCAAATTAAGTCAGATTCAAACTTATCTACCACGTTCTTTATTTTGTTAACCTCGCTAGCCTCAGTAGCGGATCGCGTCAAGGGTTTGGACGCTGGCGCGGATGATTTTATCACTAAGCCCATCGAACAGCATGAATTGACAGCAAGGGTACGAGCAGGATTACGTTTGTACCAGATGAGTCATGATTTGCAAACCCAAAAGCAAATACTGGAGACGGAACTTGCAGAGGCAGCTGCATATGTGCGATCGCTCCTGCCTTCACCAATGACTGAACCACTCACCATCAATTCACTGTTCATTCCCTCGCAGCGACT
>JBGTCQ010000068.1:0-10623 GCA_041748755.1 Chroococcidiopsidaceae cyanobacterium
GTAATTGAGCTGTAGCCTTTGTGGGCAAACAGATCAAAACTCTTCATTAGCAACTCTTTGCGGTATTGGTCGTGGTCTACAATCTTTGGCATACGGGGCAAGAAATAAATAGCGATCGCTTTTCAGGCGCGAACCAACACAATACTGTTAATTGCAAGCAGTCATAAGCTTTATATCAAACGTTCGTTATAAATTAGCACGGTTTAATTTCAGATGCAACCTGCTTGTTTTTTGATTGATGCCTAACCTCGTCTAGCCTAGTCTTCGGCAACGCCTGCCGAAGGATGCCCGTCAGCGAAGCGAAGCCCTTGGCGTTAGGGCTGTAGGGCGAACGGCAACGCTAAGGGCGAACGAGAACGTCAATGAACGCGGACTCAACGCAAAACAATGTTTCTAGAACCCGCGGAGGCGGGTTTTGTCTGTATAGCCGCGACTTACAGTCGCCAGATGTAAGATTTTAGTAATTAGCACTCTAGATTAGACACAAGTTTAATGGTATTAGAACTTCCACTTATTTCCAGTACAAGACTTTTGTTACGGCTTGGGACTAAAGAAGATGTGTCTAAAATTATCAATTATTTTTATCAAAATCAAGAGCATCTTGTTCCTTGGCAACCGCTTTGGCATTCAAATTTTCTTACACAAGAATTTTGGCAAGAACAAGTAGAAAAAAGCCTCAAAGAATTTAAATGCGATCGCTCTTTAAAGCTATTTATCTTCAAAACTACGTATCCCACAGAGATTATTGGTCAAATTAACTTCAACAATTTTGTGCGTGGCGCTGCTCAATTTTGTTATTTGGGTTATGGCCTAGCAGAAATTGAACAAGGTAAAGGTTATATGACGGAAGCGTTGCAAGTTGCAATCAATTATGTATTTAAAGAATTAAATATGCACCGTGTAATGGCAAACTATATACCTGACAATCAGCGAAGTGGTAATGTGCTTAAAAGGCTAGAGTTTGTTGTAGAAGGATACTCTAGAGACTATTTATTAATCAATGGACAATGGCAAGATCACATTCTTACCAGCTTAACGAATAAAGATTGGCAAGCAAGATAAAGTCCGACATGACACTATTTCACAAAAGGTTAGCTGATTACCTAATTACACACTTTTACAAAAGTGAGCTACTAATAATCACAGAATCAAAACGATTGACCAACTGATACACGGGGTAATCTGTGCTTGAAGCCGCAAAGAATTTCCCAGGAGATAGTAGATAATTCAGTTGCCCAATCGTTAGCTGATATTAATTCATTTCCTTCTTGTCCCAAGAGTGTAACAACTTCTCCTTCTTGTAAATCAGGAATAGCACTCACATCCAGCATTAGCTGATCCATCGTAATCGCTCCGATCTGCGGAATGCGCTGTCCTCGGATTAACACCGTCATTTTGTTAGAGAGGTTGCGAGGCACTCCATCGGCGTAACCAATGCCGACAACTGCAAGGTAGAGTTGGCGATCGCTAATAAATTGATGACCGTAACTTACACCAGTCTGAGGCGGAATTGTCTTCACTTGAGTCACCCGCGCTTTGACTTGGAGGACGGGTTTGAGGTTAATGTTAGATTGCAAATGGGCAGCTGGGTAAAGACCATAGATTGCTAAACCCACGCGCACCATGTTGTAGTGCAACCCTCTTCCGCTCAACGTGGCAGCTGAATTTGCTAGATGCAGAAGCGGTAAAGGTATTCCAGTTGTTTTGATTTGGGCGATCGCCCGATCAAACCGCGTCTGTTGTTGCCTCATCACGGTTTGGTCAACGTCCTCTGCCGTTGCCAGGTGGGAATAAATGCTGGCAATCTGAAGCTTGGGTAACCGCTGCACTAACTGCACAAACTCAGCTGCTTGCTGCCAAGGTGGTCCGAGCCGCGACATTCCCGTATCTAGCTTGATATGTACAGGTACTGGTTCACACTCGGCAGTTGCTTCTAGCGTCTCCGAAAATACCAGAGCTTGTTTAAAGTTGCACAGAGTCGGCTGTAGTTGCCAGTGGGCGATCGCTGTAATTTGTTCTGGTGTATGAGTCGCGCCTAAAATCAAAATCGGTTCCTTAATACCAGCTTCGCGGAGTTCAATTCCCTCCGGCACTGTTGCCACGCCAAGCCAGCTAGCACCAGATTCTAAGACAGTTTGAGCAACTGTTATGGCTCCATGACCATAAGCATCGGCTTTTACCACTGCCATCAACGCAGTTTGCGGTGCTAAAAAGATTTTTAGCTGACGTACATTGTGCGCCAGTGCCCCTAGATCAATTTCTACCCAAGCGCGTTGCCGTAGACCGCCATAGGCATCCTGCGTAGATGCAACACTATCGGTTTGCTTCCATCTCAACATTGTGGCTCACTCCTGCATCACTCACACTACTGCGACGAAAAAGGGCTAGGGGGGCAAGCTCACTTCGTTCGCAGTTATGAGTTTTAAATGTTGAATTTTGAGTTAAGAAAACTTCTTCAATTTCAAAACTCATTTTCAAAACTACTCTCTGACCCCTTCTTCTGTCAGAACTGCTAACCAGTAATTATTAGCTAGTTCTCTTAACCATCGCTCATCTTAGCCTTAACCTGCCCCGAAGAGCGTATAGCTGGATCTGTGTTACCATCTACTATAAAAAATATTGGCTTGAGTCTAGTATCAATGGCCAAGGTTTTAGTTCTGAACGCCTCTTACGAACCGCTCAATATCACGAGCTGGCGGCGAGCAGTCATTTTGTTAATCAAAGGCAAAGCAGAGCAGGTTGAACACAACGGTAAATATATTTACTCTGGATTCCCCCTGCCAACTGTGATTCGGCTGCGTCATTACGTTCGAGTTCCTTATAAGGAAATTCCCCTGACGCGCCGCAATATCCTGCACCGTGACGGTCACGCTTGTAAATACTGCGGTTATACTGGGGATGATTTGACGTTGGACCATGTTATCCCGCGATCGCGCGGCGGGGGCGATACTTGGGAAAATATTGTCACTGCTTGTGTTCGCTGCAATGTCAAAAAAGGCAGTCACACACCTCACGAAGCACAAATGCTTTTGCATCATCCTCCGCGCAAGCCTTATAGTAGCCTCTACTTTGAAGTGAGTAAACACCTTAAGAGTGGACTGCATGACGAGTGGCAAAAATATATTATTGGGCTTTAAAGCTGTAGTAACGTGCAATTACAATACATCAAACCCTAACTAGCTAGATAAATTGTTTCGTTTGGTTGAAACTGCTAGATTGAATTTATGCTAATTAGGGACTTTTCCTCTTTGTGCAAGTAACTTACCAATTTTTTTACTACTGCATTGCTAGCTGAATTAGCACTTAAAAGTTATCTCCACAGGAATATCTAGCAAATACACTGGCAGATAGGTGTTAATTTATTAGAACTTTTGCGAAGATTGCACCTTGTAGCTTATTTGCTCAAGCCATATCATATTACCCAGCAATTTACTGTAATTCGATAAACTATATAGTTGTAGCCTCTTTTACAAAATACCACGCCTTACACTCACAACAGCGTTGTTTTATGCATTTGAATTCGCTTAATAAACTGCTCGATCTGCCCTCAACACAACCGATGACCGATGATGCCCAGGTACAGATAGCTACGGTTGAAATCCCAGTTAGTGAACCGCTCTCTGTAACGTCAACGAATGAATCTAGTATTTCTCCAGGTCAGCAGAGTAATTCGTTGCCCTCTTCAAAAGTGGATGCTCTGCGGCAGACACTAGAGCAACATCGGCATGAACGTCAGTTGGTGATCCTGCAAGATTTCCCCGATCCAGATGCTCTTTCCTGTGCGTGGGCTTATCAGTTGATTGCCCAGCAGTACGATATCCAATGTGACATTGTGTATGCTGGTACCCTCAGCCACCAAGAAAATATTGCTCTGGTCAAACTCACTGGTTTACCAGCCCAACGCTGGACGATGCAGACTACAAGAAGCAAAGATTTATCGGTCTACAAAGGTTGTGCTCTGCTCGACAACCAGGGAACGACTAGTCAGTTAATGTCATTGGTGCAAGAGGCGCGGATACCGATCACTGTAGTAATTGATCATCACAGTCTCCAAGGGAATCTCAAGGCAGAGTTTGTTGATCTTCGTCCGCACGTGAGAGCTACAGCCACTATTTTTACCCAATACCTACAGGCAGGGTTATTGGTGTTAGATAGCAGCATTAACCAACACATTAAGTGCGCTACGGCACTAATGCATGGCCTGCGCTCGGATACAAATCGGTTGATGCAAGCGCAAGAAGAAGATTTTCTAGCAGCTGGGTATCTGAGTCGGTTTTATGACTCCCAACTGCTAAATGCCATCTTGCAGGCGAATCGCTCGAAGCGGGTAATGGATGTGATTGAGCGATCGCTTAAAAACCGTACTGTCCAAAATAACTTCTCTATTGCTGGTGTCGGCTATCTGCGCTACGACGACCGAGATGCTATCCCCCAAGCCGCTGACTTCCTGGTAACAGAAGAAAATGTCCATACCGCTGTAGTTTACGGCATTGTTCACGACGAAGATGAAGAACTTGAAGTAGTGATCGGCTCGCTGAGAACCACTAAACTTACTCTTGACCCCGACGAATTCATTAAAGAAGCTTTTGGGCAAGATAGTCAAGGGCGATTTTTTGGTGGTGGTCGTACAGGAGCGGGTGGCTTTGAAATCCCAATGGGTTTCTTGTCAGGTTTCAATGAGAATCATCCCTATGCCAAGATGAAATGGGAAGTGTTTGATGGTCAAATTAAACAGAAGCTGCTGAGGTTGGTTAATCCTCAAGACGATCCGCTGCCAAGGGAGTAGAGGAGTAGGGGAAGCAGAGGAAGCTGGGGAGAAAACTTAATTTGATTAACTCGTGGAACTGTACTTAATTCGTCATGGGATAGCGGTAGAACGGACAAATGATGTTGAGGATGAATTGCGATCGCTCACACAACTTGGCCAGCAAAAAACTCGGCAAGTGGCAAAGCGGCTACATGGCTTAGGTTTACGGTTCGATCTGATTTTGACTAGTCCTCTAGTGCGATCGCGCCAAACGGCAGAAATTCTCCGCACCTCTGGACTAAGTTCCCAAGTAGAAGAATCAATCAGCCTTGCCCCGGGTGGCAATATTTATGCTTGGCTGAAGTCTTTAGAACAATTGGATCAATTGCCTGAAACTTTGGCTCTAGTTGGTCACCAACCGGACTTGGGACAGTGGGCAGAAATCCTAATTTGGGGCGAAGCGCGAGATAAACTGGTGCTGAAAAAAGCCGGTATTATTGGTTTAACACTGCCAAAGACTGATTTACCCGTGGGTCGTAGTCAGTTGTTTTGGCTAACCCCACCCAAGTTAATGACTAATGACTAGTGACTAATGACTTTTGCTTTAACAAGCATTCCTGATAATTCCCGTAAAAATAGCGACACAATACCAGTTTCTGGTAAGTTAGCGTGAGTATTGTTCCATCCAGAGCAAGCTGGTGTAGTTATGTCCGTCTGCGAATTTAAACCCGGTTTAGAAGGCATTCCTGCCGCTCAATCCAGTATTAGCTTTGTCAATGGGCAACAGGGAAAACTGGAATATCGTGGCATCCGTATTGAAGAGCTAGCCCAAAAAAGTACCTTTCTAGAAACCTCATATCTTTTGATCTGGGGTGAATTGCCGACTAAGGAACAACTTAAAGCGTTTGAGTATGAAGTTCACTCCCATCGGCGGATTAAATATCGCATTCGGGACATGATGAAATGCTTTCCTGAAAGCGGACACCCCATGGATGCCTTGCAAGCTTCAGCCGCTGCTTTGGGCTTATTCTATTCGCGACGCGACTTGGATAATCCTGTATACATTAGGGAAGCTGTCGTTCGCTTGTTAGCCAAGATTCCGACAATGGTTGCGGCTTTCCAGCTGATGCGAAAAGGCAACGATCCCGTGCGACCTCGTGATGACTTGGATTACTCCGCCAATTTTCTCTATATGCTCAATGAGCGGGAGCCTGATCCATTGGCTGCTCGCATCTTTGATGTTTGCTTGATGCTCCATGCTGAACATACAATGAACGCTTCTACATTCTCCGCAAGAGTAACGGCTTCTACTCTTACTGATCCTTATGCCGTAGTCGCTTCAGCGGTTGGAACGCTGGGTGGACCGCTGCATGGTGGAGCAAATGAGGAAGTCATTGGCATGTTGGAAGAAATTGGTTGTGTAGAGAATGTGCGTCCTTATCTGGAGGATTGCCTCCAACGCAAAGCAAAAATTATGGGTTTTGGTCATCGTGTCTACAAAGTCAAAGATCCACGGGCTACCATCCTGCAGAACTTGGCAGAGCAGTTGTTTGAGAAGTTTGGTCACGACAAGTACTATGACATTGCTGTTGAAATGGAACGGGTAGTAGAAGAAAAACTAAGTCAAAAAGGAATTTATCCCAATGTTGACTATTATTCGGGTTTAGTATATAGAAAATTGGGGATTCCGACGGATTTGTTTACCCCGATATTTGCGATCGCCAGAGTTGCTGGGTGGCTGGCACACTGGAAAGAACAACTGGCAGAAAATCGCATTTTCCGTCCTACCCAGGTTTACAGCGGTCTCCATGACGCTGATTACATCCCTATCGAACAACGCCGTTAAGAGAGGGACTAGAGGCTAGAGGCTAGGGAAACTCTATGCCTAATAATGAGCTTAAAGATTGACCCTTACCTATTCATCATTAGCGGCTTCTAGGCAAAGTTTAAAAATAGGGGCTTGAAACCAATTTTTAAAGGCTAGTATTCTTCCTTCTTTCCCTAGCCTCTAGTCCCTAGCCCCTAGCCCCTTCTTTGGTCATAAGTAGAATTTCTCAATTGCCGTACTTTGGCAAAAACCATCCAGCGATATACTAGGCAGTGAATGGTAAAAAATCTTTACAAACAAAAGACCGTTACTCAGACAAAGGCACTATTGGGTACAGATATTAACTCAACGCTTCACTACTTGCTCACTTGAAGAACGGAAACATGAATCCAGGAATTGACCTTCAAGAAACTTTTATTCAAAGCCTAATGGACTTGGGATTACCAGCTGGTGCTGCCAAAGCCATTTGGATGCCACTGCCAATGGGATTGATGCTCATTGGCGCAACAGTAGGGGTGCTGGTTACCACTTGGCTAGAGCGGAAAATTTCCGCCGCAGCACAGCAGCGAATTGGACCTGACTTCATGGGGCCTTTCGGGTTGCTGGCTCCGGTAGCAGATGGTCTTAAGCTGCTTTTTAAAGAAGATGTGGTGCCAGCTAAATCAGACGCTGTGTTATTTACCCTGGGACCAATTATCGTCGTGATTCCGGTATTTCTGTCATTTTTGATTGTGCCGTTTGGACAGAATCTAGTAATTACAGATGTTAGTACAGGGATCTTTTTGTGGATTTCCCTTGCTAGCATTACGCCGATTGGCTTATTGATGGCTGGTTACGCATCTAATAACAAATATTCGCTGTTGGGTGGTTTGCGGGCAGCGGCTCAGTCAATCAGTTATGAGATTCCCTTGGCGTTTGCAGTGTTAGCGATCGCCATGATGTCCAACAGCCTCAGCACCATCGACATTGTGGATCAACAATCGGGCTACGGCATCCTGGGCTGGAATATCTGGCGACAGCCCGTGGGTTTCTTGATCTTTTGGATTGCTGCTCTAGCAGAGTGCGAAAGACTCCCCTTTGATCTGCCTGAAGCCGAAGAAGAACTAGTGGCAGGATACCAAACCGAGTATTCTGGGATGAAATTTGGTTTGTTCTACCTGGGTTCCTATGTGAACCTGGTGCTTTCTTCTTTATTGTTTGCAGTTTTGTACCTAGGTGGCTGGGATTTTCCGATTTCAATCAACTTATTAGCCAGTTGGATAGGAGTCAGCGAAGACAGTGCCTGGTTAGAGGTGATTGATGCCTCCTTAGGAATCACCATGACCATACTTAAAGCTTACTTCTTGATCTTTATCGCGATTCTGCTCCGCTGGACAGTTCCACGGGTTCGCATTGACCAGTTGTTAGATTTAGGATGGAAGTTTTTGCTGCCAATTGGTTTGGTCAATCTCCTATTAACCGCAGCCCTAAAGCTAGCGTTTCCTTTTGCCTTTGGTGGATAACTGATACCTTAAAAAGAGAGAGACACTATGCCGTTAAAATTCCTCAAGCAAGTCGGCGATTACGCCAAAGAAACAGTGCAAGCCGCCCGCTTCATTGGGCAAGGGCTGTCTGTCACCTTCGACCATATGCGGCGACGACCGATTACTGTCCAGTACCCTTACGAGAAATTGATTCCCTCAGAGCGCTTCCGGGGCAGAATTCACTTTGAATTCGATAAGTGCATTTCTTGCGAAGTCTGTGTCCGAGTTTGCCCGATTAACCTGCCTGTTGTAGATTGGGAATTTGACAAAGCTAGTAAAAAGAAAAAGCTCAAGCACTACAGCATCGACTTTGGAGTTTGTATCTTCTGCGGCAACTGTGTGGAATATTGCCCAACTAACTGTCTATCTATGACAGAAGAGTACGATCTTTCCACCTATGATCGCCATGAATTGAACTATGACAACGTGGCGCTAGGTCGCCTGCCGTACAAAGTGACGGAAGATCCAATGGTTACACCGTTGCGCGAACTGGTTTACCTCCCTAAAGGTGTTATGCAACCACACGACCTACCTGCTGATGCTCGTCGCGCTGGGATGCTTCCAGATGAAATTATAGAGCAGGAAGCAGCTAAAAGTTAGGTTCTGTAGGGCGGGCGTTGCTCACCCGACTAATGACTAATGACTAAGGACAAAAAACAGTGAATTTAGCGGAAGGGGTACAGATTGTTTCTTTGGGCATCCTGGCTGTAATGATGATTGGGGCAGCGCTGGGCGTGGTACTGTTACCAAACATTGTTCATTCTGCCTTTTTGCTAGCAGGCGTGTTTGTCAGCATTGCTGGGATGTATCTTTTGCTCAATGCTGACTTTGTAGCAGCAGCACAGGTACTGATTTATGTCGGGGCGGTTAACGTTCTAATTTTGTTTGCCATTATGTTAGTGAACAAGCGGGAGGATTTTGCGCCCCTTTCCAATGCTTGGCTACGTCCAGTGGTGACTGGGGTGGTTAGTCTAGGATTATTTGCGCTCTTGAGTACGATGGTGTTGATCACACCTTGGTCTTTATCAACTGGAACTGCCGCTGGTAATAGTTCCATTGTCGTGATTGGACAGCATTTCTTCACTGATTTTTTGCTGCCATTTGAGCTTGCCTCCATTTTGTTGTTAATAGCGATGGTTGGGGCAATCATTTTGGCGCGGCGGGAGTTTTTGCCTGATCAGGTGATGTCTCCGGATCAGCAGCAACCGATTTTGACATTGGCAGAGCGTCCACGGGAATTAGTATCAGTATCAAGCGATAAAACTAGCAATCTTGACGATAACCGCCGTTCTTAGAATTAATGTTAGTGCCTACACAAGTAGGTACTAAGTTTTGCTCACTAGAAAATCAGAAAATTCATGCAACTTCAATATTTTTTGTTACTAGCAGCTGCCCTTTTTTGCATCGGCATATATGGCTTAATTACCAGCCGTAATGTTATTAGAGTGCTAATGTCGATTGAGTTGCTGCTCAATGCCGTTAATCTTAATTTAATGGCATTTTCCAACTATCTAGATTCACAAGCGATCAAAGGTCAGGTTTTCACTGTATTTGTGATTACCGTCGAGGCAGCAGAAGCGGCAGTAGGTTTGGCGATCATCCTAGCAATCTATCGCAACCGCGATACGGTTGATATGGAGCAATTTAACCTCTTAAAGTGGTAACTGGGTGCAGCTTAAGCAGGTCATTATTGCTCATAAGGCGGGAGATCCCCTAAGCCGGAGCTGGGCAGAAACTTGTGCGCGGCAGCTAGAGGATCGCGATTGCCGCATTTTGATGGGACCGAGTGGATCAAAAGATAATCCATATCCGGTTTTTTTAGCTTCGGCAATTCACCCGATTGACCTGGCTTTGGTACTCGGTGGAGATGGTACTGTTCTAACTGCTGCCAGACATCTTGCCGCAGATGGTATTCCAATTTTGGCTGTGAATGTCGGGGGACATCTGGGGTTTTTAACAGAGTCTTTTGATGAATTCAAAGACACTGAGAAGGTTTGGGAGCGCCTGGTTGAGGATCGCTATGCCATTCAACGGCGGATGATGCTACAGGCAAGAATTTTTGCAGGCAAATCTCTGGGGGAGACGCTGGGCGATCGCACGACTAAAGAACCGATGAGCGATTACTTCTTAGCACTGAATGAAATGTGCATCAAGCCCGCTTCAGCTGATCGGATGATTACATCAATTCTAGAGATGGAAATCGACGGTGAGGTAGTAGATCAATATCAAGGAGATGGGCTAATTGTTTCCACGCCTACGGGTTCCACTGGCTACACGGTTTCTGCCAATGGCCCGATTGTGCACGATGGGATGAAAGCAATTACTGTAACGCCCATTTGTCCGATGAGTCTTTCTAGCCGCCCCTTAATTTTGCCCCCAGGTTCAGTAGTCAGCGTTTGGCCTTTAGCGGATTACGAGTTGAATACCAAGCTGTGGACGGACGGCGTACTAGCAACTTCAATCTGGCCAGGACAGCGGGTGGATATAAAAATGGCACGTTGCCAAGCTAAGTTTATTATTCTGCG
>JBGTCQ010000069.1:0-5072 GCA_041748755.1 Chroococcidiopsidaceae cyanobacterium
TGATGATAGTGTGGATTGCGTAAGAAGGCAGTGTCCGTAACCATCATCGCCCGATAACCTTGATCCCAAAATGGCGCATGATCGCTTAGTCGTGTCTGGGGAATGTTAATTCCTTTGTTGAACGTAGGCAACCATTCACTAGGCACTCCAGATGTGCGAATACTACGGCTAAGACGAATTAAATCAGGAATTGTCAGTAAGTTACCAATTAAAGCAATAAAATTACCCTGATTTGGGTAGAAGTGTGCCAATCCTGCTGGATAACGTTGCGAATCAGAGGTAGAAGTGCAATAGCCGAGCATTTCCAGAGAAATCATCAAGCGTAGTGGCTGCTGTTGTTGCCGTAACTTTGCTGAATATGCGGCACTACCTAATAAGCCATATTCTTCCATATCAAAGGCAACTAATTGAACTGGGTATTTTAGCGGTTGATCTGCAAATGTTCTCGCCAACTCCAGTAACGCTGCAACACCAGTAGCATTATCATCCGCGCCTGGTGTTCCAGGTACAGCATCATAATGAGCGCCAATTAAAATCGGCGGCTTCTGGTTACTGCTAATGGCAGCGGGTAGGTTCAGGATTAAATTCTGATGGGTTTTGCCTCGTACTTGGAATTCATGAGTTTCGACGGTTCCCCACTGTGCTAACTGTTGGCGGATGTATTGTTGAACAAAGAAGTGTCCAGCTGTTGCGAGATAGGGATCGCGATCGCGTACCAGTTGAGTAAGATGAGTGTGCAAACGCTGTTTGAGATCCAATTGCCTGTAACTCCTGCGCCTCCAGTCAATTTAAGCAATTCCATCTAATACTAAACTTCAGGCGAGTTAGATTAAGCTAACAACTCATCTACTGCCACACTAAAACCTTGTAGAACAGTCTGAGTGCTAATCAGTTCACCAGAAACAAACATAATTTGCTGATTATGAGTAATTACAATAATCCAATGACTTGTAGGAAACACTAGCCAGACTTCCTCGCAACCGGACTGTAAATATTCTTGAGATTTAGCAATTACCTCTTCAGCAAAATCTGTAGGTGAAACTATCTCAGCAATTAAAGGAAAACTTTGGGGAAGCACATCAGAGTTGCCAAATTGGTTAAGTAATTCTACTGTAAGATAGGCAACATCAGGAGAACGTCCCTGCTTATTGGTTCTACAAGGTACATCTGTATAAACTTCTCCTCCTTGTCCGCTGGAGCCCATATAATTTCCCCAATATCGTGCCAGTCTAGACTGAATACGGCTGTGTTTTAGGGTCATGCCACTTTTTTCAATTAATTTTTCATCTCCCTCAAAGTACGGATGTTTCTCAACCAATTTGCCATCTACCCACTCTGTATGCTCAGGAGGATTAGCTATCCAGTCTTCTAGTGACAGGATCTCTGCTCGATTTGAGCCAATAGAAGTTACCATTGCTATATATTTTCCTTTGTCGCACTTAGTAACATTATTACTATTATCTTAGCTTTGCATCTATAGACTTCTGGGACAATAGTCATATTAGAATTACATAGGCGATCGCATCGTCCAACTCATCGGATATGTTAAATAGGAAGGGCAATATGCCAGCTCAGAAAAATGCATTTTGATGCCTATATCCACTCTATTCAAAGTAACTGTTCACGGGGAGCGGAGCGAGATTAAGCAAAGTAATTAAAGTATTAAAACCATTCCATTTGGCAATATCAGCACCCACCGTCAAATGAAAATCCAACTATCCTAATTCAGACTTGCATTGTCTGAAGCCTGAGTCTCGTCAGCGAGTATTGGAAACTTGTCGTCGAGTCTTTGAGCCTCGTCAGTGAGTATCAGAACTTCATCGTCGAGTCTTTGAGGCTCGCAAGCGAGTATCAGAACTTCATCGTCGAGTCTTTGAGTCTTGTCAGCAAGTAGTGAAAACTCATTGGCGAGTCTTACAGCTTGATGGTTGAGTTTTTGAGCTTTGTCAGCGAGTAGCAAAACTTCATCGTCAAGTTCTTGAGTCTTGAAAGTTAAAGATTGCAGGTAGAACGAAAGTAATCGCACCTTCAGCTAATTGCAAGCTAGGTGTAAGAATATCAAGTAAGGATTCAGGAGCGATCGCGCCACTTGCGACTGAGAACAGTGTGATAGCTTAACGAATCTCAAAATTATTTTGGGCAAATCTACGTCCAGAATAGTTTTCAGTATTCATCATTCATTACAGCAACAATCATGTCTCAGCCCACAATAGAATCAATCTTGCAAGAAAAGCGTTTATTTCATCCACTCGCTGAATTCTCCGAAAATGCCCAGATTAAAAGCTTGGAAGAATATCAACGTCTCTATGATTACGCCAAAGCTAACCCGCAGAAGTTTTGGGCAGAACTGGCAGAACAAGAGTTGCACTGGTTCCAGAAGTGGGACACTGTACTAGACTGGACACCGCCTTTTGCCAAGTGGTTTGAGGGTGGCAAGATCAATATTTCCTACAACTGCCTTGATCGCCACTTGACTACCTGGCGGAAAAATAAAGCGGCATTAATTTGGGAAGGTGAACCAGGGGACTCACGCACCTTAACTTATGCCCAACTGCATCGGGAAGTTTGCCAGTTTGCTAATGCTTTGAAACAGTTGGGTGTCCAAAAAGGCGATCGCGTTGGTATCTATATGCCGATGATCCCGGAAGCAGCGATCGCGATGCTGGCCTGTGCCAGAATCGGAGCAACTCATACTGTAATCTTTGGTGGCTTTAGTGCCGAAGCAGTGCGCGATCGCTTGATTGATGGTCAAGCCAAGCTAGTAATTACTGCTGATGGTGGTTGGCGTAAGGATGTAATCGTCCCCCTCAAGGAGCAAGTCGATAAAGCTTTGGCTGATGGTGCTGTCCAGTCCGTACACAGTGTCTTAGTTGTGCGCCGCACCGGACAACAAATTGAGATGCAGCAGGGACGCGATCGCTGGTGGCATGAGATCCAAGCCAATATTTCAGCCGATTGTCCAGCCGAACCGATGGACAGTGAAGATATGCTGTTCATCCTCTACACTTCAGGTAGTACGGGCAAACCTAAAGGGGTTGTGCATACCACAGGAGGTTATAACCTCTACACGCACATTACGACTAAGTGGATCTTTGACCTCCAAGATACCGATGTTTACTGGTGTACTGCTGTTGTTGGCTGGATTACAGGACACAGCTACATCGTCTTTGGGCCTCTTTCCAACGGCGCAACAACCGTGATGTACGAAGGCGCTCCCCGTGCTTCTAACCCTGGCTGTATGTGGGATGTAATTGAAAAACACGGTGTTAATGTCTTCTATACTGCTCCGACGGCAATTCGGGCATTTATCAAAATGGGCGAAGAGTTACCGAATGCGCGGAATTTGTCTTCTCTGCGCCTGCTGGGAACTGTGGGTGAGCCGATTAATCCAGAAGCCTGGATGTGGTATCACCGTGTAATTGGGGGAGAGCGTTGTCCAATTGTTGATACCTGGTGGCAAACGGAAACAGGTGGGATTATGATTACGCCGTTACCAGGAGCAATTCCCACAAAACCTGGTTCTGCTACTCTACCTTTCCCTGGAATTTTGGCGGATATTGTGGATTTAGACGGCAACCCAGTTACCAATAATGATGGTGGCTATCTTGTAGTTCGGTATCCTTGGCCTGGAATGATGCGGACAGTATATGGCGATCCAGAGCGCTTTCGCCGCACCTACTGGGAACACATTCCCCCCAAAGATGGGCAGTATGTCTACTTTGCTGGGGATGGCGCTAGATGCGATCAAGATGGTTACTTCTGGGTAATGGGGCGTGTGGATGATGTAATCAATGTTTCTGGGCATCGCCTGGGTACGATGGAAGTTGAGTCAGCTTTAGTTTCTCATCCTGCTGTTGCGGAAGCAGCTGTTGTGAGTAAGCCGGATGAAATTAAAGGGGAAGATATTGTTGCTTTTGTGACTTTAGAAGGTACTCACGATCCTAGTGAGGAACTAAGCAAACAGCTGAAGCAGCACGTAGTTAAAGAGATTGGGGCGATCGCACGTCCGGGTGAAATCCGCTTTACTGATGCACTACCCAAAACTCGCTCCGGTAAAATTATGCGGCGGTTGCTGCGATCGCTGGCTGCTGGTGAAGAAGTCTCTGGCGACACGTCTACACTGGAAGATCGGGGGGTATTAGACAAACTACGCGGCGGAGCTTAAGGAACCTTTATGGTAGTGTCAAGCGATCGCCTCTCTTGTAACCGAAAATATCCTCAGTTCATAGCAAGGAAGGTTGCCACAGGTAATCACGCAGACTAATTTTTCCTTCTGGGCTGAATTTTATCCCTTCCAGTTCAAGGAGTGTCCGCTGCAAGTAGTCTGCGCCATGTCGCAAAGTTGAGTATGATATCTTGCCTTTAGCATTAATCACCCGATGCCAAGGGATATCAGATGAGCGCATATCCACACGATATAGGGCGTATCCCACTAAACGCGCTTGACCATATAGGTTAGCCAAGTCTGCCACCTGTCCATAGGTTGCTACCTGACCTTCAGGTATCTGGCGGATGATCGCATAGATATTGTCATAAGTAGACATTTGCCTTGCCTAACACATATAAAATACGTATCCCATTCCAATATTATTTCAGCGTCTAGCCAGCCTTACTTGAACTCCATACCGCGATCGCAGCGTCACAGCAGGGATGATTTAGCAAAAAGTAAATAGCTAAAATATAGTTATGACTCAAGCTTTATCTGCCTCTAACTCCTCGGCTGCCGATTCCTCAGCCGCAAGTCCTACGTTCATCTTGGTTGATGGACACTCTCTGGCCTTTCGCTCGTATTTTGCCTTTGCTAAAGGGCGAGATGGAGGGCTACGGACAACAGCAGGAATTCCTACCAGTGTTTGTTTTGGCTTCCTGAAGTCATTGCTAGAAGTTATGGCAGCAGAACAGCCAGAAGCAATGGCGATCGCCTTTGATTTGAGCTTACCAACTTTCCGTCACGAAGCCGACGATACCTATAAAGCAGATCGTCCAGAAATACGAGAAGATTTTGTCCCTGATTTGAAAAATCTGCAAGAGTTGCTAGCAGGTTTAAATTTACCGATTGTGACAGCGCCGGG
>JBGTCQ010000070.1:0-34400 GCA_041748755.1 Chroococcidiopsidaceae cyanobacterium
CCGCTGCCGCTTCCGCAGATGCACTGTAAAAATCTCTCGGCGCTCCTCCACTGTTGGCAGATCGAGGAAGAAAATTTCGTCAAACCGCCCCTTGCGTAGTAATTCTGGCGGCAGGCTAGAGATGTCATTAGCGGTAGCAACTACAAAACAGGGTGCAGTCTTTTCCTGCATCCAGGTAAGAATCGTGCCAAACACTCGCTTACTAACGCCGCCGTCCATTCCCCCAAAGGCAAACGCCTTTTCTATTTCATCAATCCACATCACGCAGGGAGCTACCGTCTCTGCCAGTTGCAGCGCTCGTTGGGTTCTTTCTTCAGACTCGCCCACCAGACTGCCAAACAGCGAACCCACATCTAGCCGCAATAGGGGCAGTCGCCACAAACCACCAATCATCTTGGCAGTCAGACTCTTGCCAGTGCCAGGAATGCCAATCAAGGCAATACCCTTGGGTGAAGGCAATCCATAGTTACGCGCCTCTTGGGTAAATGCTCGTTCCCGCAGCCGTAACCATTCTTTCAATACTTCCAACCCGCCCACATCAGCAGGCGTTTCGTGGACGGCGTAAAACTCCAGTGCTTCACTCTCACGGATAATTTGCTTTTTCTCCTCAGTCACCAAGTCAATATCGCGGTCATCCAGTACCCCATCACTAACAATTGCTTTACCAAATACCCGCTGTGCCTGGGATGCCGTCAGTCCCAAAGCCGCTTGTACCAGTTTTTCCCTTCCCAATGGAGTCAGGTTCACTTTCACTCCCGGTGTCTGGGTAAGCCGCTGCAACACCGTCTCTAATTCGGGAGCTTGAGGCATAGGAAACTCCACCACTACGGCTTCATCCTTCAATTCCGCTGGAATTTTGCTAGAAAAAGACGTAACTAAGATAGACTTCTTACTGAACTTGAGCCGTTGGGCGACGCTGCGGAGTTTGCGCTTGAATTGGGGATTAGTCCAACAGTCGTGAAAATCTTTAAGGATAAATAAGCCATCACCTTCCGCCTTGTCTATTTGTTCTAGGGCGGTAAGCGGATCACGGGCTGAGGGCAAGGAGCCGCGCCAGGTAGTTAAAGATTGAAAACCATCGGCAACATCCCAGGTTAAACAGGGACGCTGGGTGCGATCGCAAACAATTTTCACAGCAGATAGCACTCGTTCCTCTTCTGGCGTTACCAAGACGATCAGGGTAAAGCGTGATCTTAAGTAGATATCTAACTCTTGCTCAAAGGGCATTAGGCATTCCGGGTATTATCAGCATGGCTCTGGGAGCGTAGCTGTTGCCAATCCAGCAATTCCACTAACTTCTTAGCGGCTGTTTTCCCTATGAGGAGAATTGAGCGCGAGGGGTGCTAAATTAATGCACTTTTTCCTGGCGATCGCTGGCATAGTTTCAGCATTCCCAATTTCGGCTCCTGACTAACACGCTCTTGAGCTAACAAGTCTAATTCAGGGACACAAGCGCTTCTGCAATTTGCTGGGAGACAAAAGGTAAAATTGCCTGATTTTGGCTGTGCATCCCCTCGGTAAACACTACTAATAAATATGGGCGCTGTTGTGGTAACTCTACATATGCAGCATCGTGGCGAACTTGAGTGGTCCAACCTGCTTTTGACCATAGCTGAGCATCTTGGGGTAGTCCGCCGCCTAGAAAACCAGTTACTTGATTTTCTGATTCAACTGCTAACTCATCTGGGTTAAGACTGCGTTTCATTAATGTCATCATGGCTTGCGATCGCACTGATGATACCGCCACTCCACCCACAATGCTATGCAGCAACTGCGCTGTAGCGTTTGTCGTTAGCATATTGCGGTTTTCCATTAACTCTCCCAAAAACAGGCGTTCTCGCCCATAGGGACCCTCACCCCAGGGTTTTTGGTTCACATTAATGATTTCCATATCAGACCAACCTAGAGATTGGAAGTAGCGATTAACAATATTGCGTTGAGACTTCCAGGTTTCAAACGGTCCCGGTGATAATTCTGGACCACTGGTGGTTCCCGTAAGCACGTCTACAACCAAGCTAGTAGCGTCGTTGCTGGAATCAACAATCATGTCGCGCATGGCTCGTTCTAACTCGGCTGAAGCTTGGCACATACCTTTTTCCAGCCATTCATGTACTGCAACCAGGTAAAAAAGTTTTACTACACTAGCTGGGTAGATGCGCTCAACACCGCGATAGCTGAAGCCTCGGACTGGGTAGTTCCAGAAAGCTTGGGGACTAAGAGCGCCGCCAGTATTAACTGGCACTGGTGGATCATAGATAATCCACGTGAAGGCAATTTGATTGCGGGTTAGCTGCGGAAACTTTGCCTCCGTTGCCTCTAAAATGCGATCGCCTAAAGTTTCTATTTGTTCGTCTTTACGGAAAAATGTCATAAAGGAATCCGATCCATGTTGAAGTTCTTGCTGTATTTATCGATGATCCTGGCTTTTAGGTTTCATCTCATAGTTCAACTAAGAGATAAATCACGCTTATTAGTCGATTTTGAGTACAAGCAAGTATAAGGCTATAAGGTATGTACAGTAAGGATTTTAAGCTAGAAAAGCAAATCAAGGGATTTGTCAAGTCATTAGGAAAAGACAATGGCTGAGACACTGTGGGAAGTTACGACGAATTTTCATGGCATGAGGATTTAAAGCTTGTTTAAGAGCAATGAAACGTAAATCTCCCATAGACAAATTTTGAAGTCCTAACCCACAGCTAGTCTTACGGAAACTAGGTGCTGGAGATTATCTGTTGATGTCCAAGCGAGCGCCCTTTTCGAGAGGTAAAGCGGTCTAACGGTTAAACTCACTGGACGGAGATAACTTTTGTCACGCAACTGACCAGCTTGATACGTTCGGTTGCAGCGATTTGTTAGACATTTGTTGTCAGGATTGTGTGTATTTGCAACAGAGTGATTGCTCCCACTACCATGCTAGATTACATTCAATAAACTGAATCAAGGCAAGGAGTAATCTATTTTTCCAACTCTTGAGCAGTGTGTGAGTTGCGTTCAAGTGTGTCTCGACCTAACAGGATTCTACATTCCAATTTACCTAGTGAGGCTGGATGAGCGAAACAGCAAGTTAGTTATACTGGCAGGTGAGAAAATAGAGATTACGATTGATCCAAATGGGGAATGGAGGTTTTTAGAATGAAACCTAACTTTGCAACTATGAATACCTCTGAGTTGCGTACCTATGTTTTAGAGCATCGAGACGATCAAGAGGCTTTTTACACTTTAATGGATCGATTGAATGCTAATCCAACAACGGTAAGCTATCCCTGTCCAAATACGCCAGAGAATCTAGGATTGATGAAAAAGGCGATCAGAGAAAGGCTAGGTAAGTAGGAATCCCCCATTCGTCCTGTGCAAGCGTTTTATGTGTCTGACGCTCAAGAAAAGACTTTTTTAGCAGTTTGTCCACAGCCATTCACAAATATGCTGCCAAATGTGCCTTCCACAAAACCTCCTATCAAAGGCACCAACTTCATAAGAATGTTATGTTTCTTTGCGTCAACCCAACCTACAAGATCAGCGATCGCACTCATACATGATCTCCCTTGGCGATCGCCCTTTTCGAGAAGTGAAGCGGTCTAACGACCAAGGCCAGCGGCGGTAAATATCCTCTGGTTCTCACAGATAATCTCTGTATAGTCGGCTCCAAGGCAGCGTTAGAACGCTTCTCCGCTGCTACCCAGTTTTCTCCTAAGTATCTCTTCCATTTCCCTGAGATCCTCTTCAGTTTGAGGAAACGGATACTTCGGACTATTAGGACTTCCCCGTTTAATCAAAGCTTCAATTGCCTCATCATCCTCCCGGTGATTCAAGACATAGGCTCTCAGGTCTTGACGGGTCATTTTGCTAAAGTCAGGCTTCATTATCGTTAAACCTCCATTGACCATCAGGAAAAATCAGAATTTCCAGACTCTCAGTTACACCAGCAAGGACAAATACTGTCCTGGTATTCTGGTTGTACCGAAAAACGTGGATAGGCTGATACCCGTTAGAGAGCATCTGGCATACTCTGACGCAGCCAAGAGCCTGTTCTGCGGTAGGCATACACTGTTGTTTATATGTATAGCAAGTATTACCATACCGTAGAAGGCGGACTGCACCGACTTGAGGTGACTTGATAACCTACTGAAAAGGTGGGCAATGCCCACCCTGCCTAACCGTAATTCTGAAGGTTAAATAGTTTATTCTGAAGCTCGGTCTAATTATATCTTCTAGCAAACCAGTGAAAGCCATTCTAGAAGAATCATGGTTCGGATCTCCTGTACTAGCTTCTCGACCCTTTTCACTGATCACCATACCGTTGATAATATCAGTAGTCACCTCAAAAATGTATTTGCCTGTGTCCGTTCTGTCTTCTTCAATAGGAGGCTGTATCCCTCTGTACTCTTTACGTTTATACGTCCAACCCAGCTCTCGAGTATAACTTTCAAAAGGGGTCTAGCTGCGTCCACAACTTCAACTGTTGAACCACGGGTCTCACCCTTTGCCTCAAGACGTTTAGCACTTAAATTGCCAAGCCAATCATGCGATACACCCGTTTCTTCATAGTAATCAAATCTTTTTACGTTGATTCTATCCTGAACCGCAGTGGTTAGCTGATCTGCAATGCTCATAATAACTCCTGAAATCTAACTGTTTATTAAACAACTTCTGTCTGCTTAATACCCCTAGTCTAGGTGATTAGACAGGCGCTCGTTCTGCATATTACCCCCACCCAAATGGTAAGGGCTGAAATTTTATATGTTGTAATGTAGAACTTTATTTTTTAGTAAACAACTGTTATATCAATGGCATTAGCTGTTTGAGTTTGATTGAATACACTTAGATCTAAGAAGTAGAAGCTGTTTTAGGTACAGATTACTTAAATTGTGGCTTTATGGTGATTAAGCGCGATCGCGCTTTGGGATGGTTGATTGCCAGCAAGTGTACCTATTAGCTTTTAAGATGGTGTTTGCAGTCAAAGTCTTTAGATAACTCAACTAGATTAGCAGGAGTTAGTCAGAAAGCTGACCGCTAATAGCTTACTATGGTTCATTTTGAGCAATTACAAGCAAGTGTCGAGTATAAGTGTTTAACTAACCTGAATTTATATGATTCTCCTTTAGGCGATCGCTTGGCAACTCAGGCGGCAGCTGGACGGCATTTGCTTATTTTGTCACTGCCGGAAAATTCAGCTACTTCTGTCCCTGTGTGCTTGTGTGAGGATGGTTATCTTGGTTGGCTGTCACTGGCAGATATTAGGGAATTAGAAATAGCTACTACTCCCTATCAAGTACTCACGCTTTCTGAAGCTGAAATTAAAACCCGAATCCCATCTGTGATTACATTTACCCAGAAAGCGATGCAACAGCCAAATTATTATCTCTGGGGTGGCACAGTGGAACCAAATTATGACTGTTCGGGGTTGATGCAAGCTGCGTTTGCTGATTCTGGTGTCTGGTTGCCTAGAGATGCCTATCAACAAGAAGCGTTTACTCAGTTGCTTGCGATTGAGGATTTGCTACCTGGAGACCTGGTATTTTTTGGATCTGCTCAAAAAGCAACTCATGTGGGAATGTATTTAGGAGAAAAATGTTATGTCCATAGTTCTGGTCAAGAGATGGGTCGTAATGGAATTGGAATTGATCGGCTTTCGGAACAGGGAGATGAGGTTAGTCGGTCATATTATCGACAACTGCGCTGTTGTGGGAGAGTTGTGAAGAGTTACAAACCGTCTCAGGAAGCGTATTAGATGCAGAGGACGCAAAGGTTAAGAGATGATCAATGCTGAATTCATAATTGCTTTGGTGTGAGGCACAAATGTTAATTTCTGAAGAAATTGCCAGACAAAATGGGGCGTTGGCTGAGACGAGCTTAGCTGTTTCCGTAGTCGTGCCTGTTTATAATGAAGTCGAGAGTTTGCCGCACTTAATTGAGGCGATCGCCGCTGCCTTGACTGCAAAAGAATTGAGCTATGAAATTATCTGTGTAGATGATGGTTCTAAAGATGGTTCAGCTGAATTTCTCAAACAACAAGCCCAAACTCGTACAGACTTAAAGGCTGTGCTGCTACGTCGCAATTATGGTCAAACTGCGGCAATGGCAGCTGGATTTAACTATGCCCAAGGTACAGCCATTATTACTTTGGATGGCGATTTGCAAAATGACCCTGCTGATATTCCCCTGCTACTTATCAAATTGGCAGAAGGCTACGACTTGGTGAGTGGCTGGCGACAGAAGCGTCAGGATGCAGCTTTAACTCGGTTACTTCCTTCCAAGATTGCCAATTGGCTAATTGGGCGAATTACAGGCGTGAAATTGCATGATTACGGTTGTTCGCTCAAAGCCTATCGGTCGGAACTGGTGGCAGACATGAACTTATACGGCGAGTTGCACCGATTTTTACCAGCTTTGGCATTCATTGAAGGAGCGAGAATTGCCGAACTGCCAGTGCGTCACCACGCGCGTCGTTATGGCCAGAGTAAGTATGGATTGTGGCGAACTTTCCGAGTGTTAATGGATCTATTCACAATTTCGTTTATGAAGACTTTTCTGACACGCCCGATGCACGTATTTGGGCTATTTGGTCTGATTTCGATGGTCTTAGGAACTGTAATCGGACTTTACTTAACTTTCTTAAAACTAGGTTTGGGTCAGAGTATTGGCAATCGCCCTTTGCTGACTTTAGCGGTTCTCCTCTTGGTGACTGGAGTTCAGCTGTTTAGCTTTGGGTTGTTAGCGGAGTTACTAATGCGTACTTACCACGAGTCGCAAGGTCGCCCTATCTATCGCGTGCGAGAGGTCGTGGGAGGAAATGTTAAGTAAGGTAACAGTAAGTACAGTAATAATTTAATTGAACCTTGAACGTTTTTCGTACACTTAACGCTCAACTACAGCGTAACCTGCTGATTTTATTCACCGCAGGTCTATTATTTTGGTCTAGTTTGGCTTCATTATTGCCAACACTGCCGCTCTATATTCAGGATGTAGGTGCAACAAAGCAGCAAATTGGTGTAGTGATGGGCTGTTTTGCGATCGGGCTATTGCTGTTTCGCTCCTTAGTGGGACGCTTGGCAGATCAACACAGCCGCAAAATTGTTTTGCTGATTGGCATGGGTGTAGCAGCGATCGCACCCTTGGGCTACCTGATGATGCCATCTATTCCGCTGTTGATGGTAATCCGTGCCTTTCACGGCATTAGTATCGCCGCTTTTACCACCGGATATAGTGCGCTGGTTGCAGATATTGCGCCCGCTCAAAAACGCGGGGAAGTAATTGGCTACATGAGCCTGGTAAATCCGGTAGGTATGGCAGTAGGACCAGCGCTGGGCGGCTTTTTACAGGCTGGAGTCGGTTATACTGCGTTGTTTCTCTTATCCTCTGGACTAGGGTTTGTCGGGCTGTTGTGTACTTCCCAAGTTATCAACCCGCCAGCTTATCTAAGCAAAAAAGGTGACTCTACTTCCAACCAATTTTGGCGATTACTGGGCAGTCCGCGGATTCGGGCTTTGACTTTGGTGCTTTTAATGGTTGGTTTGGCTTTCGGTGCATTAAGTACCTTTGCCCCATTGTTCATTAAAGAAACTGGAGTGGATTTGAATCCAGGTTTGTTCTACACAGCTGCTGCTGTCGCCAGTTTTAGTGTCAGGCTAATTACAGGGCGTGCTAGCGATCGCTACGGTCGTGGTCTATTTGTCACTGTCAGCCTGGTCTTGTACACTTTAGCCATGCTGATGCTCTGGACAGCTAACAGCGCCGTTACTTTCTTACTGGCGGCAGGAATAGAAGGAGCTGGTGCTGGGATCTTGATTCCGATGATTGCAGCCATGCTCGCAGATCGATCGCTGCCTCAAGAACGGGGGCGCTTATTTGGTCTATCCATGATTGGATTTGATGTTGGAATTGCGATCGCTGGACCTGTTGTCGGTTCAGTAGCTGAACAAGTTGGGTACCGCAATATTTTTGGCTTTGCTAGCGGCTTAACTTTCCTAGCAATTATCATCTTCCTCACCCAATCCAGCAAAGACCTACCCCATTCCCTCCGCTTTGCTCTAGGTAGAGGTCGAGATGTCTACGCCTTGAATAATGGCAGTTAAGGAAAATTAAAAATCTCCATTCTGGATCTTAATGATTTTCCGGCTAAATTGTTTTTCATTTTATCCGTATTGCAAAATAAGATTATGTAAAATATGTCAACTTTTACAGTTAAGTGCTGGATGTAGGCTTCAACTTGATATGCTTACTGTAGTAGCGCTTGGTCACTTCAAATGAACCTGATAGCAACTGTAGCAATACTGACTACCATCTGTTCAGCTTGTTCGTTAGGTTTTACATCTTCTCCTAATAAACCTTCGCCAAATCAATATTCTCCAAATTCCGCACATATTTCACGGCTACTGAAGACTAAGCAATGTCCAGGCTGTAGCCTAGAAGGTGCCACCTTGAAGGGAGCAGACTTGAAAGGGGCAAACCTTCAAGGGGCAGAACTGAGCGGAGCGGATTTGAGTGGAGCAGATTTGAGAGAAGCGAATCTGAGTGAGGCCAACCTGAGTGAAGTAAACCTCAAGTCAGCAAACCTACATTGGGCAAAACTGGTTGGGGCAAACCTAAGTTGGACTAGCAACACGCTTAACCCAGGCGAGTCGATTCGAGCAAACCTGCGTGGGGCAAACCTCAGTGGGGCAAATCTGATAACAGCCTATATGCGTGGGGTAGACCTGAGTGGTGCAGACTTGCGGGGGGCATACCTACATGCGGCAGACCTAAGTGAGTCAATTCTCAGCAAAGCAAACCTAAGTGAAGCCGATTTATTTAGTGCAAAACTGACTGGGGCAGACTTAAGTGGTGCCAACCTTAAGGGGGCAAACCTAATAGTTACAACATTAAGGGGGTTAAATCTTAGTGGAGTTAACCTTCAAGGGGGAAAGCTGCATGCGACAGATTTAACTGAGGCAAACCTAAATGGAGCCAATCTAAGTCAAACCGATTTAAGCGCAGCAATCCTGATTGGGGCAGATCTAAGTGGTGCTAACCTCAAGGGAACCAAGCTCAAAAAAGCAACCTTAACAGGGGTAGACTTTAGTAAAAAACAACTTCAAGGAGTCAACTTTCAAGGGGCAGACCTGCGGGGAGCAAACCTAAATGGGGCAAGCCTTAATCGGGCAAATTTGACTCAAGCATACCTAATTGGGGCAGATTTAAGAGGAGCAGACCTGAGTGAAGCAATCTTGAGTGGAGCAAAACTAAGGAGTGCTGACCTAGACGGGGCCAACCTAGAGGGTGCAATTGACTTAAATAAACCCTTGTCTACGGAAGTGCAATCATCGTCTTACCAAAATTTACCTAAGGGGCGCGATCATTAGCCCTTACGCAGGTTAAGCATAAGTCCCATTTGACATTCTCTGTTTTAGGCATTGGAGATGTTATTCCTAGCAATTCTGTCTTTTGCAGGCTACAACATCTCTTACCTGTGGTTTTTAAAACGGGCTAGGAGGGATTCGAACCCCCGACACCGTGGTCCGTAGCCACGTGCTCTAGTCCACTGAGCTACAAGCCCTTGTCAAGATTTATATTATTGCATAACTAGCTGGGGAAATGACACAAAATTTTCAACCCGCGTCCGCAGATGTGACTCATTTGGATGAACTGGGGCAAGCTCAAATGGTAGATGTATCTGCTAAAGTACCAACTAGCCGCGAGGCTATGGCTGCTGGTAGGGTGCGGATGCTACCAGAAACTTTCGCGGCGATTCAAGCGGGGAATGCGCCTAAAGGGGATGTCCTGGGAACTGCAAGAATAGCTGGAATTATGGCCGCCAAGCAGACATCAGCATTAATTCCCTTGTGTCATCCCTTACCCTTGCAGAAAGTAGAAATTCAGATTACACCTGATCCGCAACTTCCTGGTTATCAAATTAGGGCAACAGTCAAAACTAAGGCAGAAACTGGAGTTGAAATGGAAGCACTAACAGCTGTCTCTGTTGCAGCGCTGACGCTCTACGATATGGCAAAAGCCCTAGAAAAGTCAATTCAAATTGAAGCTATTCACTTAATAAGTAAAACTGGAGGTAAATCTGGTGAATATTCTCGGTAGGAAAATAAAGTACTATTTTAGAAAATCCTCCTATCGAAGTCTTCTTGTGTGAACAGGCTTATGCTGCTACTAGATTTAGTGTCAACTTTGATTAAAAATGGATTGTCTTTTTGTAAAAAATAAAACTTCTTTTTAAAATAATTCAGAAAGTTTCTTAATGCTTTAAACAGTCAATTAAGCTAGGATTCATTTTAGTGTTAACAGTTCACTCAATTTAATTTTTTAGTCTATGCCTCCTCGTTGGCCTCGTGAACCAGACCGTAAAGACCCCGCTTACCGCAAGTTAGACGATCGCATGAATTTTGCTGTGCATGTAGCTGTTGCTGCTTTGTGTAATTCTGGTCTATGGTTTTTTTATAACTTGCACTCTACCAGATGGGACTGGATGCCTTGGGTGACAAGCAGCTGGATAGTTGTGTTGCTGGTGCATCTAATTTACATATCTGCGATCGCAGACTACTCTGAGTTGACACCCCAAGACATACCTCCAAAATCCACCTAAAGATGTAGTAAAGACGCACTAGTAAATGAAACTTGTGGTGGTAGATGCTGTTAGAACAATTAAGCAATAATTTTAAAGGTATATAGGTTTATTTCTCATGGCTAAACAGAATAGTACAGAAATAATTGAGGCGATCGCGGCAGAAATTGGCGAAAACGTCTATATGGACATTGCGAAGTGGCATCTGTATTTATCCGATGCCCACCTGCACACTATCGTCGCCGAACAAGTCTATCCACTGCTCACAACTAATTCCCTAGATGAAGACCGAGTCCTTCAAATCCTGCAAAACATTCCCGTAAAAATTGGTGGCGGTAAACGAGAACTTCCTCTAATCGATTTACTGCCGATGCAGTGCCAAGTTAACTTGATAGACATTCTAGAGAAGTATCAGAGCCAGTTTTAGTAGGGGCGCTTGGGCTAAAATGAAAACCACGGAGTGTCTTTTCTGATGACTTAGCACTGAATACTAAAAGCTATTTGATCAAGCGTTGACGTAGACGCGATTTAAAAATCTCAACTTCTGGTAATCTCATCTGGGCTGTAATTAGGGCAAAAACTCCAATGCCCACTAGTCCAGATAAAATCAATTGCACCAGTTGCACTAGTAATCCCTCGCCGCCCCCAATTCGTTGACAACCCCAGAAAGTAACCCAACTAACTACACCAGCTACGAAACTGCCACCAGTTAAACCGAGAATGGGCCAACTCCACTCTCGCCAAGGCAAACCATTGAGCTTGCGATCCAGTAACCAGAGTAAAACTAGCATGGAAGTTATATTCACACACACAGTTGCCATCACTAAACCAGGTGCGCCGAATGGTTTAACCAAAAGATAGGCTAGCAGCGTGTTGAGAAAGATACTCGCCATGCTGACGTGAAACGGTGTGTCACCATCGCCTAAAGCATAAAACACCCGTACTAACACATCTCGCCCCAAGTAAACAAACATCCCAACACCATTAACTACTAGCAACGAGGCTACTAGCGCAGATGCAGCACGATCAAAGGCTCCGCGCTCATACACTAAGCGCACAATCGGGACTGCCAACGTAATTATCAGCGCTCCCAACGGCAGCATTGTAATGGCAGTCATCAGTAAACCCTGCCGAATCCGCACTTTTAGATCAGGCCAATCAGCGGGGTCAGCAAGTCGGGAAAAAATAGGCAACATTGGGACCAAAATTACATTTGAAATGATGCCCAAAGGAGTTTGCACTAAGAGAGTGGTATAGCTCAACGCGGCAGCAGCTTGAGGAATGTAAGAGGCTAAAATCAAAATAATGTAGAAATTAATCTGGATCATGCCCGACGAAAATGTCGCTGGTCCCATAATTTTAATTACTTGCTTTACCCCAGGCTGATTAAAATCAAACCGCAAGCGTAAAGTACCCATACCAGAGCGCCACTGAGCTGGGACTTGAACCAACCACTGTAAAATTGCCCCTGCTAGAGTTCCCCAAGCCAAAACTTGCCCACCGAGTAGAGCGTATTGGGGATAAGTAATTTTCTCGCCGAGTTGCAGAGCTAGGATGCCAAGCCCCACAATTACCGTAATACTAGAAAACAAGGGACTAACTGAGGGTAGCCAGTATTGATTAGCAGCGTTGAGGGTGCCAAAGCCAATGCCTATTAGCCCTGCTAACAGCGCCATTGGAGCCATAATCTGAAGTTGTTGAATGGCGATCGCTCGCACTTGTAAACCATGAGCAGTCTGATTTAAGCCGGGAGCGACTAAGTCAGTAATTCCAGCAGCAAAGAAAATTAGACAGAGCGTTACCAGCAATAGTATCCCACCGACTAGTGTGGTAATGGTTTCGACTATGGGAGCCGCTTCTTCTTGGCGGCGCTTAGCGAGGACACTGACAATGGCGCTATGAAATGGACCATTGATGCCACCTAGTAAAATCAGGAGAAAACCAGGTAGTCCGTAGGCGTAGCTGAAAGCATCGGCAGCTGCACCCACACCAAAGGCAGCAGCGATTACTTGTTGGCGCACTAGCCCAAAAATTTTACTGATTAAGGTTGCAATTGCAACAATCCCAGCAATTCCAGCTAGAGTTCGAGAAGGCTTCTGTTGGTTTGACACAAATGGTTAAAAATACCTCAAGTAGCTCATAACATTTAACCCTGAATTTAGGAAGTATTGGCTTGAAAACAGGCTTTAGGAGTCAGACGACTTCTGGATCTCCTCTTCCAGGCTCAGTCGCGGGGGCGCTCTACGCGCAGCCGGGGAGCCTGTGGCGCGGTCACTAACTTGTACCAGAGGCGCTCGTAGTTAGCGCTCATCTGCTCGACAGTGAAACGGGCAACTGCCACTTCTCTGCCGCGCCTACCTAGTTGAGCGCGTAGCACTGGCTCATCGCGCAAACGGCATAGCGCTGTAGCGAGTCCGTCGATGTCGTCCTTGGCGATCAAGAGTCCGGTTTCACCATCGGTTACTGCCTCTGAGATACTGCCGACACGAGTCGCAACAACGGGACGAGCAGCAAGCATAGCTTCTACGACAGCTAGCGGAAAGCCCTCTGACCGAGAGGGTAGAGCGATGACATCGAACTCAGGTAAATAGGCACGGGGGTCATCCACCCAACCAAGTAAGTCGATCCGATCACTCACCCCAAGGTCAATTGCCAGCTTCTCCAGCGCTGGACGTTGCTCACCTTCCCCAAGGATGACGACTCGCACTCCTGCGACTTTGGCGATCGCCCGCAGCAGAATATCGTGAGCTTTCATCAGGTCGAGTCTGCCAACGCTACCAACTACAATGTGTTTGTCTGATCGTACAGGAGGTGGTTTGGCACCAATGTCGGGTACACAGTTGGGTATTGAGATTACCGTACCGCGACCCAGGGCGTAGAAGTCCTCCATTCGACGCGCACTTGCTTCACCGACTGCAACGTGTGCGTCCACCCGCAACGACAGCATCCGAGTCCGCCACAAGGCGATCGCATCGGTGGTACGCAGTGGCAGCTGATCGACGCGCACGACACGAACGTTAGGGAGTGTCAGCGCCGCAAACAGACCTGTTGCACATTCCCAAGGTGTGCAGAGGTTGACGTGTACTACATCGGGACGCAGCCGCCCCAGTGCTGTAAGGTGAGCAATTAACGACTGGGAACCCGTTGCTGGCAAAACTAGCCGCGATGCCTGCGGCCGGAGAGCTGCGATCGCGTTGACGACATGCTGGGATGTTCCAAGTACCGTCACGTCAATATCATCCGACACGGTGGCGACAAGGTGAGTGAGACTAATCTCCGCGCCGCCAATGCCAGCAGCATCAGTGTAAGTAACCAGGCGCAGCGGGCGGTCTAGTAAATTGTTATGCATTTGAAATGCACTGTGTTAGCTAACAATGTTTGTTCCCCTTCCTAAACAAGTCTCTTCACTAACAATATTTATTAAAACCTCAAGAGACAATTCTAATTTTTCACATGTAGTTCGTATATTTTTTGCAAGTCGAACAATATCTAAGGGTAAGTCATCTTACTCCCAGGTGTTCTTAACAAAATTAGTTATTTTAAGAAGTAGTTTTGTCTCTTTATTGCTTTTTGCTAAATTAGGTGTATTTGCCAAATTATTATTGATTTCTTGGAGCTATCCATCTAATATCACTGGTTTAACCAGATTCTATTCTGCTGATTTGGGTTGATATAGCTGCAAGAGATGTTGTCCGTTGAAATGAATCAGATGCGTTGGAGCTTCAGCAACCCATACATCGGTTTCCCAAGCTATCTCCGCTAAATATGCTATCGTCGCGTTCCGACTGAGGAATGTTGTCACCATCACCAGAGGAACTCTGGAACTTTTGAAAAGCGTCTCAAGCTCCTTTTTACGTTTAGGATCAATAGGACCATGAGACGTTACTGCTTCAATCAGGATCAGCCAATCGTTTTTTGTAAAGTGGATGATTACGTCCGGCATTTTGCCATGTGAATTGACAATAACTCCTATTTCTGCTAGGGCTGCTTCATTAAAGTGGGCGAACTTCTCATCAGTGTCTCCAACATAGAGCAACTTCCCACTAGGTGTGAAACGTGGAGCAAACTCATTGATAATTTTCTCAACAAGTACATTTTGACCACCCGCTGAAAGGGTTTTAAGCTCCCCGTCAATAACCACGGGAATACGGGACATCTCGCGTTCCTGCGCATAACGTTCCTTCAGTGTCTGACCAGAGGCAAGGTAGGTATGGATGCTCTTATTCCAGTCAGGAGTGCCATAGGTGCGCAACAGCTCTAGAGCGCTTTCCTCAATCCGGTAAACCGTTTTAGGGCTATTGATAGGGCGTTCTGGCTTGTCGGGATTAGTGACAATTAAAGCAGCATCCAGAAATTGATGAACTGTTTGCCGACGTACTGTCTCCCGCGTGTTGGGCTTATACGTCTTACCGTAGTACTCTGCCATAAACTCCATCATCGGCGTTATACCTATCATGGGAGATGATGCAGTCTGCCAGGTGGCATCAGGTTTTAGGTCAAGCAGCGCCAGCAAGGTTAATGCGGATCGCTCGTTGAGTTGTGCTCGTGGAAAGTCTAATTGCTGGAGAATTTCTAATGCCTGATCAATTCTAGATTTGATCGCAACGGGATTGATTCCTGGCTGCTCTGTCATATTCAGTAAATCTTCTTCCACAAGCTCATCGATCTCTTGCTGCGAGGGAAACTGCTCCCTAATCCGTTCTCCAAGCGAGGATAGCTGTTCTAAGCTAGGATACTTCAAATTCCGCAGGTCGGTTGCATTAACCTGAGTATGCCCATTGAATAGCCGGAAAAATGAATCAACTAGACTGGAATTCAAGTAAATAGCAAGCCCCCTTGCTAACCTTATGTCCAATCCCCGACCGTTTTCATGAAAGTAATTTAGGTGATTTTCAAACCCAACCCATTCCCAGTCGAAGCGGTTAGCGTCATAGATAGCAGCAACAACCCGTTTTTTCTCTTCTTTAGATGAGAATCGCTTAGTCAAAACATAGTGTTCATTGGGTATCAAAAGATCAGCGGTTTTTTCTAAGCGAACTAACCCCTGGTGCTTCCTGGTTTTCTTCGGATGCTCGACGTACCCATTTGTGAAATTCACGGGGTAAATTAAGGGAACAGTCCCAGATCCGGTCGTTAACCGCAAATATTTTTTAGCGCGGAAATCCACCACACGTCCAGTTGAAACTGTCAGCCCTAAGTCCTTTAAGCTGCAAGTAAAATTTGCCATTTGGTTAACCACTTGCTGGCTAAGGGCATCAGGTACGATGCGGATGAACTGTTCTGGATCGTTAGGCTGCACCACATCCGAGTATGGCAGGCTGTTGGACATAAGGAATTCATCGTCAGCACCGGAACTGCTACTTATCAGGACGTTGGGCTGCTTTTCTTTCTGCTTGAACGCGTGGATGATGACAGTTTCTTGCAGTACATCGTCATCCCTAAACGCTTTCTGCCGTGACTCGAAAAGATGAATTTGGCTCAGAGCCATCATTTCCAGAAATATCCTGCGAAAGTCACGGAAGTACAAACCGTTGCAGAAACTTCTGGGTGTAATTGCAACCAGTTCCCCACCTTCATTAAGGAGTTGAGCTACCGCTGCCATGAATCCAGGATAAATGTTGCTGGTTTCCAGCCCTATAGAGCGCAGCAGCTTGCGGGTTCTCGAACAGGTATTAATTTTAAAGTAGGGTGGGTTAAGGATAGCGTGTGTAAATGCCAGGTTATTTGACTGGTCGCCGTTTTTTCGGGCAAATTCTCTGAGCCGGGATTTTTGGGGCGGATTCTCCGTCCCAATAAATCCTGACGGCTCCGAAAACAACGGCATGAAGAAGTCAGGCTGGAGAATCCTCACGGCATCTTCAATAAAATCCATCTCACGGATTTCGTACTCGAACGAAATTTCTATAAGTTGGCATTGTGTCGCATATAGCTCCAGTGTCTGCCGCAAGTATCCGATTAGGACAGGGTCAACCTCATAGGCTACAACCCGTACAGTATAAGGGCGCTTCTGTTGTTGGATTAAGCTTGATATGAACGCCGCCAGTAATGAGCCAACACCTGCCCCAGCATCAAGCAGTGATATTTCAGGCATGTCAAACCTTTGGAACATCCCAGCCATCAACTCCGCCACTGAAAGCGGGGTTAGAAATTGCCCCATTGCTTCTTTGCGGGACTGCTCTAGCTTGTGGCTTGCAACAATGCGAAGTAAATCTACTTCAGCCAACAAGTTTCTAAATGAGCGTCCTGATGAGCTGCTTAGGCTGAATGCCTGCGAATGTTTCACAACTAAGTCTTTGGTGTTTGTAGAGATTGTGAGATTTTGAAAGAAACTGCCTTTTAAATAGCTTCAAAAGCAGAGCTAGAAACAGTTTTACAGAAAAGCAATGATGATTAGAAATCGTGGCTATAAAAAAGTGTCTGATTCAAGTTCACATCAGATTCAGCGGGTCTACATCAATTGTGAGACTCACAGATGAAGGGCAGCAGCGTAGCACATAGTTCCAATCCGGCAATGGCAGTGCATCAGGCGCAAACTTGAGCAAGATCTGCCATCGGTAACGGTTAGCCACTCGCAAGATACCAGCCGGGGCTGGTCCCAATATCTCACATCCAGACGTAGCAGCTTCTAACTCAACTGCCAACATTTGGGCAGTATTTTGAACTTCAACTGCATCAGTGCTGCTCATTCGCAGCAAAATTAGCCGACCGTATGGGGGATAGTTCAGTGCCGCTCGTTGTTCTAATTCTAACTGGATAAAAGACTCATACTCGTGCCGCTGCACTGCTTGGATCACTGGATGCTCTGGCGAGTAAGTTTGCACAATCACCCGCCCTGGCTCGTCCCCTCTCCCAGCACGACCAGCCACTTGAGTTAAAGTTTGAAAAGCCCGCTCTGATGCTCGGTAGTCTGCTAGATGTAGCAACCCGTCAGCTGCTACAACGCCTACTAAAGTCACTTGCGGTAGATCCAGCCCTTTGGTCAGCATTTGAGTACCTACCAGTAACTCAGCTTCCCCATTGGCGAAGCGTGTTAGCAGCGTCCGATGTGAGCCTTTAGTACGGGTGGTATCGCTATCAAACCGAATGAAGCGTAACTGCGGGAACTGCTGTGCCAATTCTTGGGCGACTCGCTGAGTGCCGCTACCAAAGAACTTTAAGTAAGGGGAACCGCATTCAGGGCAATTGCGAGGATGCGATCGCCCAAAGTTACAGTAGTGACACCGCAGTAGTTCAGCCGCTCCTGCTTCGACGTGGTGATAGGACAAAGAAACATCACAGTTAGGACACTCAAGCACACACCCACAGCTACGGCAAGAAACAAACGTACTGTGTCCTCGTCGATGAATAAACAATATTCCCTGTTGCGATCGCTCCGGCAACTGTTCCAAGGCTTCTTGGAGCGCTCGACTGAATATTGAGCGATTGCCTTGCTGCAACTCCTGCCGCATATCTACAATTTCTACTGGTGGCAGAGGGCGCGATTGAATCCGTTCTGGCAGTGTAAGGTAATAGGACGGGTGATGGCAGAGAGAGTCCCCTTGTCCCCTTCGCCCCTCATCCCCACAAAGTGGGGGCCCCAAGCTCCCCTTGTCCCCTTGTCCTCCTAACCCCTGCTCTCTAACACTCACCCAAGTCTCCAACGAAGGGGTAGCGGAACCTAATACTAAGGGACAGTTTTCTAGTTCCGCTCTCCACTGGGCGACGGTACGGGCGTGATAAGTAGGGATTGGAGAGTCTTGCTTGAAGCTGCCGTCGTGTTCTTCGTCTAAGATAATTAAACCCAGGTGAGGTAATGGGGCAAAAACGGCAGAACGAGTGCCAATTATCACCTGTGGCTCTCCAGTGAGCATTTGTCGCCAGGTGTCGTAGCGTTCGCCATCAGAAAGGGCGCTGTGATAAACACAAACTTTGTTACCAAATCTGGCGCGGAAACGGTCGGTTAGCTGAGGTGTAAGACCAATTTCTGGGACTAAGACGAGGGCGGACTTGCCTTGTAGGAGTTGGGGGGCAATTACTTGTAAGTACACCTCTGTCTTCCCTGAACCTGTTACTCCATGCAACAGCACTTCAGCAAATCCATCCAGCTGGGTAATCGTCGTTAGCGCCTGCTGCTGGGCAAATGTTAATGACTTGGGCTGATCGCTTGCCATTGCTGGCGTATTATCTGTTCGCAACACTTCCCGATCTTGAATTACAATGTAGCCCTTTTGGTCCAATGCTTTTAGCGTCGAGGAACTGGTGCTACAAAGCTGCAACAATTCAGTAAGCCACATATCACTACCACGCCGCCGCAACACTTCCAATATTTCCCGTTGGCGAGGAGTTATGTCACGCTCAAAACCAGTTCCTACCAATGTCACAGCTTTCTGAAATTTTGGGCGAGTCAGTCGGGGAGGTTCTAGATAGCTTTCTACTAATGACGTTCGCAACAACTCCCGCAATCCTCGACTAGCTGCTCTAACTTGACGCTGGAGGTACACGAAACTGTAGTCTCCAGATGCTTGAGCTTGTAGCAGTTCCAAAATTTGACGGGCGGCTGGACTCAAGACATCAGCGCCAGGAGTAATTTTTGACTTTAGCCGAATTCGACGCTGCGATCGCCCTAGCAATCCCGGTGGTAAAGCAACACGGATCACCTGAATTAGTGGCGTGTAGTAATATTGGGCTACTCGATTCAGCAGTTCCCAGTAAGCTGGTGGGAAAAAGCCGACGCTCACTACGTCCTCAATATCCCGAATTTTATCGAGCGCTAAATCGGCTGGAGGCTGTTCAAGTAAGCGCAGAGCTACTGCCCCTACCTGTTGCGTCCCAAAGGGTACACTCAAGATATCACCTGGTTGTACTGCCATCTCCTTTGGCAACCTGTAGGTATATATTCCCTGCCCTGGATAATCTACCAACACTTCAATCCATCGATATGAAGTCGAACCGGATTGGTAGGATGCTACAGGTTCAGCTACCACAAGAGAAGACATATCCAACCCAGGAATATACATGCTGTGATGCCTTTAACAGTAAGCGAACTACTTAATAAGGAATAGCGGTAGTTCTGTCAATATACTGTACCTGCTGACCCAGCGCCGAGTTAGGACAATATATTGCCTCACTGTTGATATTAAGCTGGCAACCCATCTTTTAGATTCAATATCTTGATACTAGTTATTCCGACTCAGCAGGAGTGGCTCAATATCTTATTATTCATATGATTTTGCTGAGAAATTAACTAATGTAAAAAATAAGTGTGTTCTTTACTACTAACTCTTCCTTGCCTGGCAGATATTAGATCTACCTATTTTCTTTCCATTGGTAGAGAGTAAAACTTTTAACCATATGCAATTCTGTTATTAAGCTAAAAATATTTTGATCTTTGTAAAATATTATTAAGTTCTCATCGGTAGATAAATAACTGCGGGGACATTCTAGTTTCAGATCTAAAAATAAGCCAGCTTTCAAAATACAAAAAAGCAACGAAAGCAATTGAAAAACTTAATAGCTACAGGGATAAAGGGCAAACCCCTATAAGTATTGTAAGCATAATCTATTTTGCTGCTTTGATACTTAGAGCAGTAATAGCAAAATCTACTTCTACTAGCTCTTGCAAATAAAATTTCCTGTTTAAAACGTTTAAGAAATATGTAAATTCATCGAGTTGAATAGGAAATAAATTAGACATAAATTAGACATAAGTTAGACAAAGGGTAATTTAATTTCAACCTTGCTCTGGATTATATTAAATATTAGGTAAACATTACCCACATAGTCCACAATTTTTACATAGATTAGATCCAGATAAAACTTTCTTTCAAGACTATTAATTTATCCTGCCCTAAACCGAACTTGATTATGAATATTGCTGAATTAGATGCAATTGAGTTAATGCTACCGATAGCAGTAACCAGCGATTCGAGTGCTGATTTAGAACCCTTAATCGATGGTTTAGAAGTGGCTGTAGAAGGCCTCTCTACAGAGGTAGAAAATCTGGAGTCAGAACGAGATGGAGATGGGGATGTAGCAGCAGCAATATCTTCAGGTTATTGCAAAACGAGGTCTGACGATGCTGTAGGAGCATTCTTTAAAGAAATGGCACGTTATCCGCTGCTTAAACCCGATGAAGAGGTGGAGTTAGCGTATCGTGTCTGCTTTTTGATAGAAATTGAGGAACTCCAAAAACGCTTGCAAAGTGAACTAAATCGTAAACCTACTAGGGTAGAACTTGCAGGGACTATAGGGCTATCAGAACATCAATTGGAACAACGCCTGTATCAAGGTCGAGTGGCAAAGCGCAAGATGATTCGCTCGAACCTAAGATTAGTAGTGTCAATCGCCAAGCGATACTTGAATCGAGGTGTCCAATTCCTGGATTTAATTCAGGAAGGAGCAATGGGTTTGAATCGAGCAACGGAAAAGTTTGATCCAAACAAAGGCTATAAATTTTCTACTTACGCTTATTGGTGGATTAGACAAGCAATTACACGAGCGATCGCCAATGATGCGCGGACAATTCGCTTGCCGATTCATATTGTAGAAAAGCTGAATAAACTCAAAAAAGCGCAACGGGAACTAAAGCAGCAACTGTGCCGCAACCCTTCAGAAGGTGAAGTAGCCGAAGCTTTAGAAATTTCTCCAGAACAACTGCGTCAACTGCAACAACTGCGGCGGAAAGCACTTTCCCTCAACCACCGTGTTGGTAAAGAAGAAGATACGGAACTAGTTGATTTGCTAGAAGATGAAGTTGGTCAATCTCCTGAACAGCAGATGAGCGAAACAATGATGCGTCAAGAGATTTGGAACGTACTAAGCGACGTACTAACCCCACGAGAAAAAGATGTAATCTCTCTGCGGTACGGTCTTACTACTAGCGAACCCTGTACCCTAGAACAAGTCGGATGTTTATTCAATCTTTCTCGTGAACGAGTACGACAGATTCAGAGTAAAGCAATGCGGAAACTGCGACGACCCCAGATAGCTAAACGCTTAAAAGGTTGGCTGGTCTAAAGTGGTGCGGCTGGAGTTACGTAACTAGCAATGACGCGGTAAGCTAGGGACAGTTTTTCCTTACCGCCTATGAGTTCAATACCCGCGATCGCCTCCGAATTAATTCTGCGTCCTGCCACTCCAATTGACGTGCCAGTGCTATTTAAATTGATTCAAGCGCTGGCTGAGTATGAAAATCTATCTCATGCCGTTACTGGTAATGCTGAAGCGTTGCAAGAGCATCTATTTGGTACTCAACCCTATGCAGAGGCAATTCTCGCAGAGTACGCGGATCAAGCTGTCGGGTTTGCCCTGTTTCTGCATAACTATTCAACGTTTTTAACTCAGCCAGGAATCTACCTCGAAGATTTATTTGTTCTGCCTGAGTACCGTCGGCAAGGCATCGGCAAGGCAATGCTTACTTATCTGGCGAATTTGGCTGTTGAACGTGGTTGTGGGCGGTTAGAGTGGAGTGTTTTAGATTGGAATGAGTCGGCGATCGCCTTTTATCGCCGCATGGGAGCCTCAATTTTGGATGACTGGCAGATTTGCCGTGTTACTGGGGATTCACTTACTCAGTTAGCAGCATCATCGTTGTAATCTATTATTGATTAGCTAATTATCAGTTAAAGTTCACGGAGGATGGCAGATGACCATTTGGGTAAACGAGCAAATTGACCCGTCTGGCATGATCCATGCTTGTATTGCTTGTTGCGACGAAAACCAGGCAAACGATTGTCATGAGTCGTATGAACGTAATTTAACTGATGTTCAAAAGTCTGCTGGCTGGGTTGCCAAATTGCGGACAGTTGATTCGTGGGATGAAGTGCCAGTAAACGCCTTAAAATTGGATTGATCTACTCTACTCTTCAATTCAAAACTCAAAACTATTATTAGCTGTGCTTGGGTGGACGCGGTGTACTGGAGCGAATTGGGATCAAAATTTGAATGAGCAGCCGCAGTTGTTCAGCAGTACCCATGCAGATGAGCAAATCTCCCGCCATTAATAGAGTCTCAGCAGTGGGACCACCAATGAGTTCGCCATCAACACGACGAATTGCCAGGACTAACGCGCCAGATTGCGATCGCAGCCTTGCTTCTCGTAAACTTTGACCGATACAAGGACAAACATCAGGATCGAGCCGCAATTCTTCCATGTACAATTCTCGATCTGCACCTGTAAGAATCCCATCGACAAAATCCATTACCTGCGGTCTTAAAGCAGCAGCAGCCATGCGTTTACCACCAGTAATGTAGGGCGATACAACGGCATCGGCTCCAGCCCGTTGCAGCTTTTGTAAGGCTTCATGAGTACTGGCGCGGGCGATCGCCCGAATTTGGGGATTAAGCGTTTTTGCGGAAAGCACCGTGTAGAGATTTTCCGCATCCGAAGGCAGTGCTGCAACTAAACCAATAGCCTGTGAAATCTTCACCTTAAGCAATGTTTCATCCAGTGTGGCATCTCCTTGCAGTGCAACATAGCCTAGCTGTTGAGCCATTTGGATAGATTCGAGTTCCAAGTCAAGCGTTACAAAAGGAACGCTTTCAGCCTCAAATTCTAAAGCAATTTGACGACCCGTGCGCCCAAAGCCACAAATGATATAGTGTCCTGAAAGTGATTCCATCAAACGTCGCTGCTGCCGTAATCGGATTCCCTCTTGAAAGTACCCTTGAATCAAAGCTTCTGTAAATCGGTTGACGATGTAGCCAATGGTAACTACCCCCATTAAAATCAGGGAGATAGTAAACAAACGCCCCCGGCTTCCCAGGGGATGGATTTCACCAAATCCAACGGTAGCAAGAGTAATCACCGTCATGTAAGCAGCATCTTCCCATGACCAGCCTTCAACCAGCCAGTACCATAAAGTGCCAATTAGGAAGACACAACCAAGAGCTACAGCACCAGCAACTAGCTCTTTTTGGATGCGACGATATTTCTGCTCAAATGTCGAGTACACAAGTTTTTCTCACGGTGTCCACTCGTTTGAGGATATCCTTAGCTACCTTAAAATCAAGTGTTATCTGAGTCCAATTAGACAGAAAGTTTTGCAAATTCCAATTAGCTTGCAGATCAAAACAAATAACTTTGAGGAGTAACCAGTGAGTATAGAAACTCTTGTTCAAGATCCCTCGCTACCAGCAGAATCAGGTTCTGTCGTATCTAGCCCGTATGATCCAGCTGGCTTTAATGAATCTGTAATGACCACATACGGGCGGTTTCCCTTAGCTTTAGAACGCGGCGCTGGCTGTCGTGTATGGGATACCGAAGGGCGTGAATACCTGGACTTTGTTGCCGGAATTGCAACTTGTGCTTTGGGACACGCTCACCCAGCAATGGTAGAAACAGTAACGCGCCAAATTCAGACGCTGCACCACGTTTCTAATCTGTACTATATTCCCGTGCAAGGTCAGCTAGCTAAATGGTTGATAGAACATTCCTGCGCTGAACGGGTGTTTTTTTGCAATTCTGGGGCAGAGGCGAATGAAGGTGCAATTAAACTAGCGCGGAAATATGCCCACACAATTTTACAAATCGACGAGCCAATAATTTTAACTGCCAAGGCTAGTTTTCACGGGCGGACGTTGGCAACAATTACCGCAACAGGACAGCCGAAGTACCAAAAAAACTTTGGTCCCCTAGTACCTGGTTTTCAGTATGTGCCTTACAACGATATCAAGGCAGTGGAGGCAGCGATTACTGAGGCAGACTCTGGTGATTATGGAGTAGCGGCAATTCTTTTGGAACCATTGCAGGGAGAAGGCGGTGTAATACCTGGAGATGTTGCCTACTTTAAGCGAATCCGCGAAATTTGTGATGAAACGGGCATTTTGCTAATGCTTGATGAAGTACAAGCGGGGATGGGACGCAGCGGCAAATTTTGGGGATACGAAAACTTGGGCATTGAGCCAGATGTTTTTACGTCTGCCAAGGGCTTAGGCGGTGGTATCCCGATTGGGGCTTTGATGAGCAAGAAGTTCTGCGATGTTTTTCAGCCAGGAGATCATGCCAGTACATTTGGGGGAAATCCATTTGCCTGTGCAGCAGCGCTATGCGTCGGTGAAACTTTGGCAGGAGAAAACTTGCTGCAAAATGTGCAGGATCGGGGTGAACAGCTCAGAGAAGGGTTAAGAGCGATCACAGCAAAATATCCCAACTGTTTTACCGAAGTGCGCGGCTGGGGTTTGATCAACGGCATGGAGTTGAGTTTAGATACTCAGTTGACTTCTGCTGATGTCGTCAAGGCCGCCATAGATGAGGGTTTACTGCTTGTACCAGCGGGACCAAAGGTAATCCGATTTGTCCCCCCACTAATTGTCACAGAAGCGGAGGTAGATATGGCTTTGCAAGCACTTGAACGAGCAATGGCAATAGTAATGTCATAGAATAGTTGTGAGTTTTAAGTTTTGAATGTTGAGCGGAACCGTCTCGCAAGGTGACTTTTAAAAGTCAGGTGACCGACGGTTAAAAGAAGCAATGCGGGAATTATTTTTACTTCTTTATTCAACTTAAAACTCATTTTCATTTTCAAAACTACTCCCTTGTATCCTCAATCACTAAAGAAAGTTGCGAATCTGCCCTTTGGATTAACGGCAATAACTGGAAAGCCGTTAAGATAATGGCAGCAACACCTTCCTCTGTTCTTAGGCTAAATGGCAGCCAGACTTAACATGACTTCAGTGCTTCCTCAGAATCAAAGCGTTGTAATCCGCTCAGTTCAATACCGGGATCTGGAAGGAATTGAACGACTCTGTGCAGACTCGTTTGAAAAGGAAAAGCCGATTACGGCTACGGATCTTCAAAAGCAGCTGCACTTGCTGCATCATTGGTATGGGCTGCTGAAGTTTTTAAGCCTATTTCCCAATCCGTTCCAATACCGTCTTTGTACTTACGTAGCCGAGCAGTACCGCCAGGTTCTGGGAATGATCCAGGTATCACCGTTCAACCGGACGCGCAGCACTTGGAAAGTGGAGCAGGTAGTGGTTGAAACCCAAGCCCGTGCCCAAGGAATTGGTTCTCAACTTTTGCGTCATTGCTTTGAAGCAATTGGAGAGGCTCGTACCTGGTTACTTGAAGTCAATGTCAATGACAAAGAAGCCCTAGCTCTCTACCGCCAAAATGGATTTCAAACTTTAGCTCAGCTGACTTACTGGGAAATTGACTCAGAATTGCTCCAGGAATTGGCAGCAGGCGAACCAGATTTACCCAACCTACTACCTGTAAGTAACGCGGATGCCCAGCTACTATATCAGCTAGATACAGCCTCAATGCCTCCTTTAATACGTCAGGTCTTTGACCGCGATACCCATGACTTTAAAACAGGTCTATTTAATGCGGTTATCGAAGGGCTGAAACAGTGGAGAACTAAAACAGAGGTAGTAAGTGGCTATGTATTTGAACCCCAGCGCAAAGCAGCAATTGGCTATTTTCAGGTACGGCTCTACCGCAATGGTCAAAAGCCTCATGTAGCAAGTCTAACTGTTCACCCTGCTTATACCTGGTTGTATCCAGAACTATTGTCTCAGTTGGCTCGGCTGGCCCAAGATTTACCGCCTCAATCTTTGCAACTGGCTTCGGCGGACTACCAACCAGAACGAGAAGAGTACCTAAAGCAAATTGGGGCTAATCGAATTGAACACACACTAATGATGTCTCGTTCCGTCTATCACAAGTTGCGGGAGTCTAAGTTTGTTTCTTTAGAAGGGCTGCAATGGTCTGAGATGTTGCAGGGTCTTCAGCCTGCTCGTAAACCAGTACCAGGTGGTATGTCTTGGCTACAAAAATCTGGGCAGCTAAATTCCCTGGTAGAACCTACTGCGTGTTCAGGCAACGCCTTAGAAGCACTACCGCAGCCCAGCCTACCAGAGCCTCAGCAGGAGAAGCCTTGTGGCTGATTCGCTTCCATCTTCTTTAGTCGCTGAAGGGAGGAGTAAACCAAGCCAGTTCATCTCAGCGCTGGGATTAGATGTCGGTCGAAAGCGGATCGGTGTAGCGGGGTGTGACGGTACCGGTTTGATTGCCACTGGTTTAACAACTATAGAATGCCAATCATTTAAATCTGTTGTGGCGCAACTTCAATATATTGTGCAAGAGCGTCAAGTTCAAGTTCTCGTTGTGGGTTTACCTTACACAATGAGTGGCTCCTTAGGTTTTCAAGCTCGCCAGGTACAGAAGTTTGCCCAAAAACTCGTCAAGGCATTGAATTTGCCTTTGGAGTATGTGGATGAGCGATTAACTTCCTTTCAGGCTGAACAACTGCTGCACGCAGAAAATATCTCGCCCTCTCGTAATAAAGGTCTGATTGACCGGAAGGCAGCAGCCCTGATTTTGCAACAATGGTTAGACGAACGCCGTCGGATAGCAATTAGTAATTAGCGTTTAACATCGACCGTTGACAGCAAAAAATTAAAATTAAGTCTAAAGTCCAAATGCTAATAGCTAGCAGCTATTAGCTACTGACGACAGCATGATATTCTGAAGTCTAGCAGACAGCGCCGAATAATGGGCAATAGGGGTCAAGCATCCGCCAAGGGCGATCGCCTGAAGGAGTAACCTTGGCTCTTGAAGCGCACGTAGCGTTGTCTGTTCCCGTAATTTGATCCCACATTGGCTATGTTTTCATCCGAATCCCCCGAAGAAAATGAACATTCCCACGCCGCTGCCGTCACACTGACGGATGAAGCTGGGCGATCGCTCTCCTGTTTCATTGAGCGATCGCTCTTTGTGGAGGATCAAGAGTACGTTTTGCTCCTTCCAGTTGACGCGGCAATCGAAGTTTTCGCTTGGCAAACTGATGGCGATGAGGAGGAAGCCATTCCTGTGGAAGATGACGAGACTATTGAGCGCATCTTTACCACCGCCGAAGCTGTACTTGCTGAGCAGAACCTGATACTTAAGCGCACTGCTTTTGTGCTGACAGTCGCTGGCGAACTACCCCCAGTTGAAGATACAGAATTATTTACGCTTGAAATTGAGGAAGAAGGAACTGAGTTAGAGCCGGAGCAATTACAGTTACTGACAAGTTTTTACTTTGAAGAGCAGGAGTACGCAATTTATACACCCTTAGATCCACTGATGTTCTTTGCACGGCTGAATGAAGCAAATGCTCCTGAGTTGCTTTCTCCGGAAGAGTTCCGTAAACTGCAACCACTCTTAGAAGAGCAGCTTTTTGATGAAATGGAATAGGAGATACTGCCGATGGGAAGTGACTGTTTACGCTAGCTAGGATAATGGGAAATCGAATTTTCAAATGGTCGTTTATATTGGTGCCCATAACATTAGGGTGTGCTTGGGCAAGCTGGTCTTGGTGGAGTTCAGTCACTACGCCATCCCAATTAATAGCACCTTCCACGGCTAGTGGAACCAAGGCTACAACAGTGTTATTCCAAATTCCACCGGGGACAGCAACTCAACAAATTGGTCGTGATCTGGAAGCAGCAAAGTTGATTCGCTCTGCGACAGCCTGGGATTTGTGGGCGCGTTGGTTGCAGTGGCAAGACCCTCAGGGTGGGTTTAAAGCAGGTAGTTATCAGTTGTCGCCTACTCAACCACTACCTGTGATCGCTGAGAAAATTTGGCAAGGTCAGGTCGTGCAGCGCAGCTTCACTATTCCTGAAGGTTGGTCGTTGCAGCAGATGGCAGCTTATTTTGCTGAGCAAGGTTTTTTCTCAGCTACAGACTTTTTGGCAGCTGCCCGCCAAATTGACCGCAACCAGCATCCCTGGCTACCTGCTAACTTACCGCACTTGGAAGGCTTTTTGTATCCTGATACCTACCAACTAAACGGCGATCAGGTCACGCCCCAAGCCGTGGTGCAACAAATGCTGAACCAATTTAAGGTTGTGGCGTTGCCCGTGTATCAACAACGTCAGCAAACTGAGTTCAACCTGCGCGAGTGGGTGACCCTTGCCAGTATTATCGAAAAAGAAGCAGTGGTTCATAATGAGCGATCGCGCATTGCTGGGGTGTTTACCTCCAGGTTACGCCAAGGTATGCCTCTGGGATCTGATCCTACAGTAGAGTACGCTCTGGGCATCCGTCAGACAGCCGCTCAACCCTTGACTTTTGCTCAAGTAAAAACTCCGAATCCCTACAACACTTATCTCAACCCTGGATTACCGCCCACCGCGATCGCCAGTCCTGGATTGGCAAGCCTAAAAGCAGCGCTTTACCCTGAAAACACTAATTACCTCTATTTTGTGGCGCGGTACGATGGCACTCATGTCTTTAGTAAAACTCTAGCTGAACACGAAGCGGCACAAGCTGCTATCCGAAAGCAGTTGACGCAGTGAAAAACTAACAATTGATGCCAATCTGCTTAGCCGCTCAATCGCACTTCTAGGTAGGTATGAGTAAGATCGTTTGTAATGGAGTGGCAGCAATTGCCCTAGAAAACTCAAAACTTTTATGTCCTGGAACGAACTCTTACAGCCCGATTTACTTCTGGAAGGCTCTATTTTAAGTCTGACACCAGACATTCTTCAACAATACCGGATTAAGGGTTTGGTATTGGATGTAGATGAAACGCTGGTGCCGATGAAGGCAACGGCAGCTTCAGAGGAACTGCGACAGTGGGTGGAGCAAACAAGACTTGTGACAGCGCTGTGGCTAGTAAGCAATAACCTCAGTGACACACGGATTGGTGGTATTGCTCGGTCTCTAAACCTGCCTTATATCATTGGTGCTGTCAAGCCCTCACGCCGTAAATTAAGGCAGGCAGTTACGGCAATGAATTTGCCAGTAGAACAGGTAGCAATGGTAGGCGATCGCTTGTTTACTGATGTGCTAGCAGGTAATCGCTTGGGGATGTTTACTATTTTGGTCGAACCAATTGTCGCACCTGGTGAAGCCGTTCGTTCCTATCCAGTACGCAGCTTTGAGGTCTTGCTATCTCAATTTTTAGGAACCTCAATTACACCTAAGCAAAAATTAACAAAGCATGATCAACCTTGAAACCTCTAAATCTTAAAATATCTAACTTTTGACAGATGTCTGATATTAAAAATTATAGTTTAGCCGGGTCGGCTCAACAAAGACCATAGTTACAGAATATTGTAAATACTTCTGGAAAGCGTCAGGCTTCAAACATACAATGACTGGCGCTTTACAATTTGAGTTATTAGTCCTTAAGCTTTTAACTAATGACCAATGACTAGTGACCAACGACTAGTGACTAGTGATGCCTCAAACTCTTGTAGTCAAAATTGGTACTTCCAGCCTGACTCAACCAGAAACTGGACTCCTGGCTCTTTCTACCATAGCTACTTTGGCCGAAACCCTGAGCCGCTTACGTAGGCAGGGTTATCAAGTAATTTTGGTATCCTCTGGAGCCGTAGGGGTTGGCTGCGCTCGGCTAGGGTTAATTGAGCGACCCCGGACGATCGCATTGAAGCAGGCAGTAGCGGCGGTAGGCCAGGGACGGTTAATGCGCGTATACGACGACTTGTTTACGACCCTACAACAGCCAATCGCTCAAGTCCTTTTGACTCGCACTGATTTGGTACAGCGTAGCCACTATGTTAATGCTTATAACACCTTTCAGGAACTACTGTCCCTTGGCGTAATTCCGATAGTGAATGAAAATGACACTGTAGCAGTCGAGGAGCTAAAGTTTGGTGATAATGACACGCTTTCGGCTCTGGTTGCCAGCTTAGTGGAAGCAGATTGGCTGTTTTTGTTAACAGATGTAGATCGGCTTTACTCAGCTGATCCGCGCTCTGTACCTGATGCTCAGCCGATTACGTTGGTTAAGCACGTAGAGCAATTGGCTCAATTACAGGTACAAACAGGTACTTCCAGTTCGCAATGGGGTACTGGTGGTATGGTTACTAAAATTGCCGCAGCGCGGATTGCCACTGCTGCTGGTGTCAGAACTGCGATCGCTGAAGGGCGGTTTCCGCATAATATTGAAAAAATCTTGCAGGGAGAACCTCTTGGTACTCAGTTTGAACCTCAACCCCAGCCAAGTTCGGCTCGCAAACGCTGGATAGCCTACGGATTGATTCCATCCGGGAAGCTTTACCTCGACCAAGGAGCGATCGCCGCAATTTCTCAGAGTGGGAAATCCTTGTTAGCGGCTGGAATTACTGCTGTAGAGGGAGAGTTTTACAGTCAAGAGGCGGTGCAGTTGTGTGACCAAAGTGATACTGAAATCGCCAGAGGACTTGTGAACTATAGCAGTGCTGAACTGCGGCAAATTCAAGGCCGGAAATCAACTGAAATTGCGGCTGTTTTGGGTCATCCTGGTGCTGAAACTGTCGTTCATCGAGATAATCTCGTGCTGATTTAATCGTAGTGATAGCGGCAGGTCAGAAAATCAATCTGACTATTGCTAACTCGATAAACTAAGCAATGTTCTAGGTCAATCCGCCGAGACCAAATATCTGCACCCAGGTATTTCAGAGGTTCTGGCTTGCCGATGCCACCGAACAGGTCTTGCATTACTGCTGTAACCAAGTCAAAAATCTTGTCTACCTTAGCGATATCAGTTTTATACCACCACCCCAAGTCTTCCTTGAAGCGTGTTCCGAACCCAGGTCGCACCTGTACTAATGGAGTATTTTCCTCTGGTTCAGGAGACTTCTTTTTCTTGCCCAAAGCCTAATTCCTGTTTCAGTTCTACCTGCGTTTGCGGTTGAATCTTGCCTGCTTGGGACTCTAAGAGCGCATCCAGCAGTCGCCGCGCATTTGCAGGCGATCGCAGCAGATAAACCGTCTCAACCAAACTTCTCAAATCCGACTCAGAAATCATTGCTACATTCTCACCCTCCCGACGATGGATGATAAACACTTGATGATTCAGGGTAACTTGCTCTAACAATCCAAAAAAGTTATTTCTAGCTTCTGTGGGAGAGGTGATTTCGTAGTGTAGCATTGGTCTATGTACATAAATACGTACATTAATTATAGATCATGATCTGAGTACGCGAACTTCTACTCGACATCAATTTAAAGGTTGGCGATCGCCACCACTACCTCTCGCTATAATGGGTTTACGAGGGTGGGGCAAGACAATGACATTAGAAGTGACTTATCCTCATATCGAGCGGGCTAAAGGTTTGCTGTAAGTGGCTAAGAGCTTGACGATTCCAGCAACTCTAACAGTTGGGCTTCCGACAAACAAGTAATTCCTAGCTGTTGAGCCTTCTCCAGCTTAGAACCTGCCTCTTCTCCCACAACTACATAATCTGTTTTCTTGCTAACTGAATCTGTTACCTTGCCACCAGCATTTTGAATCAGCGCTTTCGCCTCATCCCGCTTTAGGGTAGGCAATGTACCCGTAATCACAAAGGTTTTGCCACTCAACGGATTACCAGCTGAAGTAATTGTAGTTTCTACTGCTTCTTGTGCAAGTTGCAAGCCAGCTGCTTTGAGTCGTTCAATTAATGTTTGATTAGCAGGAATGCGGAACCACTGGTAGACAGATTGAGCAATTTCAGGTCCGATGCCATAAACAACTTCAATATCTGCTGGTTCTGCCGCAGCTAGTTGTTCTACCGTCAAAAACTTCTGGGTTAGCAGTTGAGCATTCACACTGCCGACATGACGAATTCCTAATCCATATAATACCCGTGACCAAGGTTTAGATTTAGACTGGGCGATCGCCACCACCAATTTCTCAGCTAGCTTCTTGCCCATCCGCTGTAATTTCCCCAAATGGTCAGGAGTTAAATCATAGAGGTCTGCAACCGAATGTACCAAGCTTTGAGTAACCAACTGTTGCACCAGTTTTTCACCCATACCGTTGATATCCAACGCATCGCGGCTCACCCAATGCTCGATCGCGCCCTTGAGAATAGCCGGACAGGAAGCATTGACACACCTCGTTACAGCCTCATCAGCAGGTCGTACCACTGGTTGATTGCAGATCGGACAATTAACGGGCATTTGGAAGGGCTTGGCATCGGCTGGACGGAGTTCTTTAAGGACGCGCACCACTTCTGGGATAATTTCCCCTGCCTTGCGAACAATGACTGTATCGCCAATGCGGATATCTAATTGGGCAACGCGATCGCTATTGTGCAATGTGGCGCGTGAAACTGTTGTCCCGGCTAGTTGCACTGGGTGCATTTCTGCCAATGGAGTCAATGCCCCCGTCCGTCCTACATTGACAGAAATGTTTTCAACCCTCGTAGGAGCTTCTGCTGCTGGGTACTTCAGCGCCACGGCCCAACGAGGAAACTTTTGAGTAAACCCTAGCTGTTCTTGCAGGGCAAAAGAATTTATTTTTACTACCACCCCATCCGTCATATAGGGCAAATTTAGGCGCTCTGTATCCCAGTATTCGTAATAATTTGCTACTTCCGGCAACGACTGACACAATTTCCGATTCGGATTCACCCGGAATCCCATTTTTTGTAATAACTCCAGCGCTTCCCATTGATTACGGGCGATACTGGCATCGTCTCTACCTGGAATGTGGAGTGTATAGGCAAAGAAATCCAGCCGCCGCCGCGCGACAATTCGGGAGTCTAGTTGTCGCAGTGTGCCAGCTGCCGCATTGCGGGGATTGGCAAATAGAGTCTCACCAGCTTGTACGCGCTCTTGATTTATTTGTTGAAATACCTCTAGGGGTAAAAACGCCTCTCCTCGCACTTCAATACGGGTAAGAGGGTTTTCTAGATTCAATCGCAGCGGAATTGAGCGAATTGTCCGCACATTTTGGCTAATTTCTTCGCCAGTAATTCCATCACCTCTGGTTGCTCCCCGCACCAAGACACCATTTTCATAAGTTAAAGCTAAAGCTGAACCGTCAATTTTCAGCTCACACACATATTCAACCGAGTCGATTTTAGGGGCATAACGTCGCGATCGCTCTTGCCAAGTCTTCAACTCCTCAATATTAAAGGCATTTTCCAAGCTATAGAGAGGAATATTGTGTCGTACTGAGGGAACCTGAGTTGCTGGTTTCTCGCCCACCCGCTGAGTCGGGCTATCTAGCGTAATTAATTCTGGATACTGAGTTTCTATCTGTTGCAGTTCTCGATACAGCTGGTCGTAGACAGCATCCTCCATGATTGGATTATCAAGGACGTAGTAGGCTAAACTTGCTTGTTGCAACAGTTGTCGTAATTCCTCAACCCGCTGTTTTACTTCCACCAGTAATTTCCCAGTAATTCCACGGAGGCTAACTTCGTTTACAAACCAAATCAGACTTTATTTTAACTTCTGTCATAATGCATCAATGACAACAAGAAAGTGGCAGGTTGAGTATTACTTAATTTTAAATGCAGCCATCTTTATCATTGTCTACAATAACGAAGTAGTTAGAGCTTTTGAAGGTTAAATCATGAGGATTTGGCTTGTCTGCTTTGGAGTGCTATTTGCGATCGCCGAACTCTATCAATGGGCAAAACACCTCAGCCTACCATTGCCGATTTATATCTTGGGTGGGGCATTTTTGGCGATCGTGTCTAACAGCAAGCAATTGGGCTTATTCTTGCAATCTGCTGAACCATCGGTTATGGGTTCTAGTAATTCCCCCACTTGGGATAATCTCAGCCCATCTCACTCAAACGCAGCATCCCAACGCTCTCCTAAGTCTATTTCTTTCACAATTAACCGTTCAGGTGAGAATGGTTCAGACGAAAAGTAACCTTTAGTATTTTTGTTCTACCGTCCCATATTTCGCTTCAACTGCTCTAACTCATCCTGTGTTTCCCAGCGCTGAAATGTAGCCTCTAAATCATCTGCACCCTTGGAACTGCGGCTTTGATTCCAGCCAGAGGTTTCAAATTGCTGTGAGGTTTGATAATTAGTCCGATTGGCTTGCGCTGCGACTGCTTTAGCTTGTACCTCTTGGCGGCGTTGCTGAATGCGGCGTAACAGTTCCTTTGCTTGGGTGATGCGTTCTTTTATACCTTGCATTTGTCCCCAACG
>JBGTCQ010000071.1:0-6539 GCA_041748755.1 Chroococcidiopsidaceae cyanobacterium
TTGAGAACTTGCAGATATTGGACGGCTAAAAGCAACTTTAGTTACTATTGGAGTGAAGGCGACGGATAAAATAGCAGCCAAGCAAAGTAATTGCAGCACAATGTCAAAGTCTCCAGTTATGCCTTTTTTTGAAGCTCTGCCCATGATTCTACAACCAAAACCAAGTTAGGCTAATTTATAATTAATAATTTATAATTGTTACTCCACGCCGAAGCTTATATTCTGAAAGAAACATCCAGACAAACTTCTTAATAAATACGAGGGCTTGAGATATTGATTAAAGTAGTTTTTCTATTTACATTAATAAGTCACAGAGCTTTTACCTTGAATCACGAATCATTTAGTCATGCTTGTTTTAAATTTGCAAGAACCAGTTGATTATGCACATTACTAAGTTTATGGGCAATCAATTCACTTGCTGTTGCACTATCTACTGGTTTAGAGAAGAAGTATCTTTGTACATATTTACATTTGAGTGCTTTAATACGGGCTAATTGCTCTTTTGTTTCTACCCCTTCTGCAATCACATCCATACCTAGAGCATGTGCCATCATTGCGATCGCCCGGACAATCTCCCAAGTGTCTAAACCATTGCCTACGCCGCTGACAAAGGAGCGGTCAATTTTCAAGGTATCGATAGGGAAACGATGCAGATAACTCAAAGATGAATAACCCGTACCAAAATCGTCTAGGACAACGAAACCCCCAAAGCTTTTAGTTGGTGCATCACCGCTGCTACCGATAATGTCTTTTTGGGCAGTTTCCTGCGATCGCCTTCTTATAACTGCGAGGTCTTAGTTGTGGATATACGCAAAAGCATCTGGAAAATAGACCCCGCTTACTATTTGCTATAATCACGAGGATGAAATCAGCTTGAAGACTACCTTGATTTTAGTTGTCAAGCTTGAATGTAAGCGCCAGAGGAAGTACGGTTCTTATACGTTGTAAAAACTATATATTAAGTATTTGGGTTAAAGCTTATTTTAAATTGTTTGAATATACGTTTGTGATTGGCTTCAATAGACAGGTGGCGCAATTCTTTGGAGGAGACACTAGGCAATGTGCCAAGGAGGCATTGTGAGTGGTATCGATGAAAGTCTAATTCTCTATTACTACATCTAATAGTGTTTCAGCACCAAAGCGGACTGGATCGGTGCAAGGTAGGTTAGTTTCTGCCTGTGTTTGGGCGATTACTTGTTCGGCAGCTTGTGTGTCCATGTGGGCGGTGTTGAGAGCGATCGCTACCACATGCACGTGAGCAAATGCACCACCAGCAGCAGCAACCGTTTCATACAGCTGAATCACTTTATCAAGAGGCGGAATCGGTACATGAGGATGATTGCGGATATGAGTCTGTCCCGCTCGGTGTACAAGCACTAGCTGAGTCGGTTGTGAACCCCGAATTAGCGGTAAAGTTGCGGTTGAGCCTGGGTGCAACAGTGAACCTTGTCCTTCAATGTGCAGAATATCGTAATTGTTGTAACGCATTACCAGTTGTTCTACAGCACCAGCAGCAAAATCTACCCGCACTCCATCAAGTGGTATGCCATCATCGGCAATCATTAAACCAGCTTGTCCTGTTGCCAGAAATTTGGAACGTAAGCCGCGCCGCTGGGAAGCCGAATTTAACTCTATGCTAGTTGACATTTTGCCCACACCCATATCTGTCCCAACAGTCAAGACACGCCGACAAGTAAGTAATCGCGCTTTACCACTGCCAATCGGTAAATTTGATGGCTCTTGACGCACATCCCAAATCCATTGACCTTTTTGTAAACTATCTTGTAGTTCTGGCAGGCTGGAGAGTGGCGTATGCAATCCATTGATGATTGATAATCCAGCCATGACAGCTTGCTTGATTTCCTGGTGCCACTCATCCGGCAATACTCCCCCAGATGGGGCGATACCAATTGCTAGCACATCTGGGACATAAGCCAAAGCTTGGGCGACTGTTGCAACTATCGGCACTTCACGGGCAATTCCAGTTAAAGCAGGCAAGGATTCACCTGCACATTGACGATCAATCACTGCCACAATTTGGGCTTGACTGTAGCGTAAAAGTGCTAGCCCAGTTTTGCCATGAGTTCCCCGAATCCCATCATGGAGCAAGATTGCTAAACGCTGATCAGCCTTCAGCCGCATGGCGTACCCCTAACCCTGGTTGATCATTTGGTAGCAATCGTCCGGCTTGGATCGTTGCGCCAATGAAAGGATCATCTTTCAAGTTGAGGTGGCTATCTAAATCTAGATAGTCTGCTAGTGGCGAGAGGTGTGCTGCTGCCGTATTTGAGAGCGAACTATCAGAATAGCAACCAAACATTACTTGCAAGCCAGATGCTCGTGCTGTATGTACCATTTCTATTGCTTCGGTTAAACCCCCAGCTTTCATTAGTTTGATGTTAATGCCATCTACACAATTTGCGAGTTGGGGAATATCGCGGCTGGTAAGGCAACTTTCATCGACAAATAGAGGTAGAGGCGATCGCTCTTTCAGTTGGGCCAATCTATGTTCTTCTCCTTGCATCAGTGGCTGTTCCACATACCTCACACCAACACCAGGCAGCCAACTGCACATAGTAACTGCATCCTCGAAACTCCAACCTCCATTAGCATCAACATACAAATCTTGCCCTGGTGCTTCCTCCCGCACCGCGATTAACATCTCCTGATCCGCCTGAATTCCATTTGGACTGCCCAGTTTCACCTTAAAAACACGCACGTCGGTAAATTGTAGCCAGTCACGCACTCGCGCCTTCACTCCCTTTGGGGAATTGATCCCAATTGTTACAGATGTCGGCACAATTACATTGCGATCCAGTCCCCATATCTGCCACAGCGGTAATCCTACTCGCTTCCCTAACCAGTCGTGTAACGCCATATCTAATGCCGCCCGTGCAGAGGACGGAATTCGCATCTTTTGTAGTACCAGTTCAATCTGCTGCCTCTCTAAAGGGCTAAATCTCTGCAATTTCGGTGCAACTTGCTGTAACGCTTCCTTAAGCGTTGGTGTGGACTGCTGATAATTGCCTAGAGAAAATGGCGACGCTTCCCCCCATCCCTCAATACCATCTTGTCGTACCTTTACTAAAATATTTGTAGTTTGGGCTGTTGTGCCGCGACTAATGGTTAATGGAAAGCGCTTGTTTACTGTGAAGATTTCAACACTAATTTCCATAGGTTTCGTTTATATTTCACCATAGAGGTTTTTAAAAATATTGGTTCAACACAAAAGCCGAGACAAGCAATTGCTCTCCCGGCTATAAATCTCTTATTCCATGTCTAATCTATACAAATTTCCTTGACTAAAGTTAACCTTATCTGAATTGAACTCTCTCTTCAATTCCTATTCAAACCCCATTGCTACGAGTTCTTAAAAGATTGCAACTGCCAATTAAGGTTTAGTCTTCAATTCCTCAGTCTCCTGTAAAGTCTGATATGGCTTAAATACGTTAAACAGTAGAGGAACCATTTTGAGCAAGCGCTTCAAACGTTTGATACAGCTCATTTGCTTTTACCAACAACTGGGCGTTTTTCTCCGCGGTAAGCTCCTTAATCTTTTCTTGCTTAAGTGCTTCGTGTATTGCTGCTTTTTGAGATTTAGATTTGTCCAGTTTTGCCTTAAATGCCTTGTGTTCTGCATTCGCTTTGGGAACGTCAACTACGTCAAAGTGAGTACCAAATTTAGAATTCACATTTTGCACCATCTGATCTAAGTGTTGTGTGGTCTGCTCAAACGTGCTAACGACGTAATGAGAAGTGTAAGGACTCAATTTAGTGTAAAATCCGATATATCTTTGTAACGCTTGGGTCACGGAAATATAGGACCAACGACTAGTAAAGGAAACTACTGCATCCCCTGGAGCGCGTATGGTTAGTAAAACAGGGATGCCCTGTTTAATAGCCTTTATGATCTGGCTGGGCGCATGGCTATGATGTCCCACTTTTACAGGTCGTGTCTGGCTCTGCTTAAATGATTTGAACGCAAAGGAGTTAGCTGAACCCTGAAATCCGTCAATTACCAGTTCAGTATCCTTGCATATCGCTTTTTCCTTGGGATGGACAATAACCCCATTCCACGTCATCTGATCCCACAAAAAATATAGATCGTATAGGGGCCATAATGCAGGTTCCTGTCCTGCTAACGAACGAATTGAGTAACTAAGCTTTCGAGGCTGATTCATCAGTGGATGACACTTAATTTCTAGAAGCAGTTTGTTCATTTACTACCTAATACTTTTAATAAAGCTTTCTTAAATTTAAATAAGAAGGTTACATAAAGTTTCATCCTCCCTAGGTATTAATTAAAGCATTTTGAATAGCTTTCGTCAAGCATGATCCTCTCACTTTTGCAAAGATGAAAAACAATTAGAGCCGATCAAATTCAATTAGTGAAGTCTCTCAATATGAACTTTGAGAAGTTGCAGCGCTTTCAAGCCTATCTCTAAGAAGCTAACAGCCTTTTAGAGGAAGAAACACCCTCCAGTAAACTCTAAGATTTGAAAAACATCGTTAAGAATGGCAGAATCAATAACAGCAAACAGAATTTCGATGTTGCATAATGTCGCTAAGAATACCGTATTTTTACACTTACCCGGATAAAGTCGGTCCACTTCTTAGGTACCTTACTTGTTCATCCCCACCTTATCCTTGAATCACCTGAGAATAGCTACATCAAAAAATGTGCTACCATACCCCATCTCCATAAGGCAAGGGTAAGGCAGCAACAATTTGGGTTCATTAAGTGCCATACTGGCTGAAATATCAACTGAACTGATACTGGCGAGGATTAACAGACTGTATACTCACAGTTCAGAACTTAAATCTTATTTGTGGTTATAAATGGAGCTATATCTGACAATCTAGCTAGAGACCCAGAGCAGTACTAGTTATTGGCTCAGGACTACCTTGGACTGAAGCGCCCCTAAGTCTACGGGAACTCCTGTCGCTACTCCAATGGCGCTGGCAATATCTGCTGGCAGCTGTTCCCCGCTTCCAATTGCAGGACTGCCAGTTTTGAGGCGGTAGTCCCCGTTTAACTCATCAATGAAGAACGGATTAGGTAGGACATTATTCTCGCTCCCATGCTGCTCAAAGCCAGTTGCTTTGAAGGCGGCAAGGGAGGTATACCTTACTAAGCATTGGCTTGCACTCGGTGACCATTTGATAAGAGTTGATCGCACATTAGCTAAAGGGCGATAGTAAGCGTTGTAATCAAGATTGCGAATCATCGACACTGATGGTGTGCAGCCTGAAGCTTGGACCGCAGTATCATTCTTATCCGACGAGAGAATGTTATTTTTGAACACATTATTACTGGTAATCCACGTAATTCCAGCGGCAATTTCCTTAGGGTCAGTGTTTTTGCGCGCCGAGTCTTTAACTAGAATCTGGGTTTTATTCTTCGACAGCGTATTGTTATACACCCGAGCATTAGAAGAATCTGAAAGCATAATTCCCACATTATTTTCGTGCGATATATTGCCAGCAATGATTGCTTCGTGCGAGAGTTCCAAAAAGATGCCAAGACCTTCGTTATATCGAACAGTATTATTTACAACCGTAGAGTTCGAGGTCGATATGTCCATCCACAGTCCGTTGGCGAAGTTGTTTTCGACAATGTTATTGCGGAAGATTGGTCCGTTAGCCCGAAAGATTTTAGCACCCCCGGCACCCCATGTATTAGCAAAGTGTTCAACATTGTTGTAACTGATTGTATTTCCTTCTACTAATACATTGTCTGCGACACCTCCCAAACCTCTAAATCCGTTATAACTGAGGATGTTGCCGCGTACTATGGCATCAGGACCGCTGATAAGTTTAACTCCCTGCTCGCCATTCCAAACAAAGGTATTGTTCTCAAACGTTATCCTTGGTGCATACACGCTGATGGCGCTGTCTGCATAGTGGGCAAAACCCAGTCCCCGAATAATCGTGTCGGACGAGTCGTTTTGCGCCATGAAAAAGGCTTTTGACAGCACTGTAGCTTCCACTGTCTTGCCTGCTGGTTGGTTTCCGATGTAGAGTTGCTGATTGGTAGAATCTACATAAAATGTATTAGGAACTACCTCAGCTTTGCTAGCTACTTGTTTGAGGGCAACACCGTCGAGATAAACCATGTCTGTGTGACCCGCCAGCGGATAGTCTGGGTCAATGGATTCACTGCCCATAGTCGTATTAAATGAGTACGTCCAGCCATCTTTGCGCCAGGTGGTACCGTCACTAACCCAGCCTGTGACCCCGATACTGCCCTTGAGCAAAGGTTTTTCGTGGGGATATGCTTGCAAGGTGAGTTGTTTTTTGATGGTACTATCTACGTTACGGTAGATGCCGCCCTTAAAGACAATTGTTGATTCACTTGGAGCTAAGGCAAGCGCTTGTGTAACTGACCAAGGCGAGTCATAGCTTCTACCAGTATTAGTGTCCTTGCCGTCTGGTGACACAAAGTAGGCTCCAGCAGGAACTGAGTAGTTGGTGTCTTTAATATCATCAAGAGTAGCAGTACCAGTGCCAGCGGCAGTAGCCACACTTGGGGCAACTAA
>JBGTCQ010000072.1:0-4623 GCA_041748755.1 Chroococcidiopsidaceae cyanobacterium
GCTTCCTGGGCGGCAACCAGCACTGCTGGATTAATCGTCTTGCCTACTCCCGGCGGCGTTACCATTATTCGGCGCGGTACACCCGCCACTCTTGCTGGAATCGCATTCATTAGCACCGTACTAGGATAAGCTGCCCTACCACCAGGAACATACAGCCCTGCCCGGTCTACTGGGGTGTAGCGCTTGCCCAGCACTACATCATCATCACCGAACTTCACCCACGACTTAGGAACTCGCTGGCGGTGGAATGCTTCAATTTGGCGGCAAGCTAGCTGAATTGCCGCCAGTAGTTCTTGAGATACTTGCTGGTAGGCTGCATCTAACTCTGCGCCACTCACGCGCAGGTCTTCTGACTTCAGGTGTTGTTGATCAAATTCTGCTGTATAGTGCAATACGGCTCGATCTCCTTGGCGCTTCACCGCCTGAAGCACCTCCCGAACCGTTGCCTCTTTATGAACCACTTGGTCATCATGGGTGCGATCGCAGATCCGTTGTAGTTCTGCTCGTACCTCGGTCTGCTCAGTAATGATTCGCAGCATGGGTTCGGAATAGCAAATCTAGGAGTTATCGGCTTGAGTTATGAATCTTTGGATCCTTGCCCTGGAAAGAGCAAAGCTGATTCGTACTCGTTCCTCTAGCTTAACCTGGATTTTTATGAGAATCGCAATATCTCCACTAAAGATGCTATATTAATATACCTAGCATTTTGTCTATATAACGATATCCCTCCAAGTCACTGTGGCAAATACCAAGTCTGCTATTAAACGTGTTCAGATCGCAGAACGAAATCGACTGCGTAACAAAGCTTACAAATCAGCGGTTAAGACGTTGATGAAGAAATACTTTGCCGCAGTAGAAACCTACACTGCCAATCCTACCCCGGAAGCAAAGCAAGAAGTGCAGCAGCAAATGGCTGCGGCATACAGCAAAATCGACAAAGCCGTGAAAACAAAAGTGCTACATCCAAACAATGGGGCCAGGAAAAAGTCCCATTTAGCCCAAAGACTAAAACGGTATGAGCAAGCCGCAGCAGTAGCATCTGAGTAGGCAATTAAGCACTGGTTACTAGCTAGTGCTTAATGACTAAGGAATAATGACTAAAAATGCAGTTGATTGACTCTCATGTTCATCTCAACTTTGATGTTTTTGAACCAGACTTGTTAGCCGTGCGATCGCGCTGGCAAGAAGCTGGTGTAGTTCGTCTAGTACACTCTTGTGTTGAACCAGAGGAATTTGCCAGTATCTCTGCCATAGCTCATCAATTTCCAGAAGTAAGCTTTGCAGTCGGGTTGCACCCATTGGATGCTGAAAAGTGGACGGTTGAGACAAAGCAACAAATTCTGGCGCTGGCGCGTTCTGACTCCAAAGTAGTAGCGCTTGGGGAAATGGGGTTAGATTTTTATAAGGCTAACAACCAAGAGCAACAGCGAATGGTCTTTGAGGCTCAACTGGCGATCGCCTCCCAGCTTGGCAAACCCGTGATTATTCACTGTCGGGAAGCAGCAGCACAAATGCGCGAAGTATTACAGGACTGGAAAGAGCGTGTTGGAGAAAAAGCACGGGGGGTGATGCACTGCTGGGGTGGAAACCCGGAAGAAACCCAATGGTTCCTCGACCTGGGTTTTTATATTAGCTTCAGTGGTACGGTTACGTTCAAAAATGCTAAGCAGATTCATGAATCTGCTCAGATAGTCAAAAGTAATCGCCTGTTGGTCGAAACCGATTGCCCATTCTTAGCTCCTGTCCCTAAAAGAGGTCAACGACGAAATGAACCTGCTTACGTGCGTTATGTAGCTGAGGCAGTAGCTGAGTTGCGGGGTGTAACGCTTGAACGAATCGCCGCCCAAACAACCGAAAATGCCTGTGAACTGTTTGGGCTTTTAGTGTAAATAGCTATGAAGAGAGGTTTAATAACCAAAGCTATGGCAGTATAAATAATCTGTCAGCACCTACTCTCTATAAAATCGTTTGCTTGAGCCATAATAGTTAAGGAAGTAAATGTCAACCACCTCAGCTACAAAATTGTGAGGTTAAGCCCACTTTAGTTTAACCGCCTGGTGTGACTTTTATCCAGAGGATGGAGGTACAAAGGCTTTAAAGGTATCAGCCTTTTTAACAGTCGCAACCTCATTCCATAAACTTGACAGATGTGTAACTCCGTGTACTCTACAAAACAACTTTACTCACAAAGCGTCACATCCTGCCATACCTGAACCCTTAAATAAAATGTTAACGAGGTACTTAGGGGAGACATTCAATAAACTCATTTTTTAGTCAGGCTTTGGACTATTCCCTACTTAGAAGATTTAGATTCTTACCGCTTTACGAGAGCACATAAATGATTTGTCAATTTTGTCAACTACAAGCCGTTCTCAACTTTTGCCAAGAATTTTTACCCCGGAACTAGCCGTAATTCAGTTTTTAAGCTTAATTGTTAAGTACCTGCTCTCAAGATAAATTCCTCTTTTGGAGAACAGAACTAAAGTATCAACTTCAGCCCTGGTTAAGTGGTTATTTCCTTAGAAGATTTGGGGTGGGTACAAACGCGATTTATAGAAGGAGGCAACAAGTGCTTTTACTTTGGATAATAAAACCTGCCGCGTCAGCAATATGACATCAAAGAAGTGAATTTAGGTAATGACAACAAAGTATAGAATACGCACTTCTAGCATTAGGATTATTGAGACTTATGGTGTAACACCAGCAGGATGCAAAACTACAACCATTGTACCAACAGTGATGGAAAGGTAGAAAAAGGCTTTCCCTTCCTTGTCCGCATTTGGTGTCAGCCACAGGCAGTGTAATAGCATTGCCCAAAATTGACAAATTTAAATACGTTGAGCCAAAATTAAACGCATGACAACCGAAACCTATATCCAGTCTGCTTTTCTGCTGCCCGATCTAATTGAAATTCAGCGCTCTAGCTTCCGCTGGTTTCTAGAAGAAGGGCTGATTGAAGAACTCAACAGCTTCTCACCAATTACCGACTACACTGGCAAACTGGAACTGCACTTTTTAGGTCAAAATTACAAACTGAAGCGACCTAAATACGACGTGGATGAGGCGAAGCGTCGTGACAGCTCTTACACGGTGCAGATGTATGTACCTACACGCCTAATTAATAAAGAAACTGGCGAAATTAAAGAGCAAGAAGTCTTCATTGGCGATCTTCCCTTAATGACCGATCGCGGTACCTTCATCATCAATGGAGCCGAGCGGGTAATTGTTAATCAAATTGTGCGATCGCCAGGCGTTTACTACAAATCAGAAACTGATAAAAACGGTCGTCGCACTTACTCAGCTAGCTTGATACCTAACCGGGGGGCATGGCTGAAATTTGAAACAGATCGTAACGGTTTGGTGTGGGTACGAATTGATAAAACCCGCAAATTATCAGCGCAAGTTTTACTTAAGGCTCTCGGACTATCAGATAACGAAATTTTTGATGCACTGCGCCACCCAGAGTATTTTCAAAAGACGATTGAAAAAGAAGGGCAGTTTTCTGAAGAAGATGCCTTGATGGAGTTATATCGCAAGTTGCGTCCTGGTGAACCACCCACAGTGTTAGGAGGGCAACAACTATTAGATTCACGCTTTTTCGATCCGAAGCGCTACGATCTTGGGCGCGTGGGGCGTTACAAGCTCAACAAAAAGTTACGGCTCTCAGTCCCCGATACGACGCGGGTGCTGACCCCAAACGACATTTTGGCAGCGGTTGATTACCTAATCAACTTAGAGTTTGAGATGGGCAGCACTGATGACATTGACCACCTGGGCAATCGACGGGTGAGAAGTGTGGGTGAATTGCTGCAAAACCAGGTGCGAGTTGGCTTAAACCGTCTCGAGCGGATTATTCGCGAGCGAATGACAGTTTCAGATGCCGAAGCTCTAACTCCAGCTTCGTTGGTGAACCCAAAGCCCTTAGTAGCGGCAATCAAGGAGTTTTTTGGCTCTAGTCAGCTGAGCCAGTTTATGGATCAGACCAATCCATTAGCAGAGCTGACCCACAAACGCCGACTTTCTGCCCTTGGTCCTGGTGGATTAACCCGTGAACGCGCCGGATTTGCGGTGCGGGATATTCACCCTTCCCACTATGGACGCATCTGCCCAATTGAAACCCCAGAAGGTCCAAATGCGGGTTTAATTGGCTCGTTAGCGACGCATGCCAGAGTAAACCAGTATGGATTCTTAGAAACGCCGTTTAGAGCAGTGGAGGGAGGTCGAGTTCTGTTTGATCAGCCTCCACTGTACATGACAGCGGATGAAGAGGACGATAAGCGCGTCGCCCCAGGAGATATTCCTGTAGATGACAACGACTCCATTGTCGGTCCATTGGTGCCAGTGCGCTATCGCCAAGATTTCACTACAACAACACCGGATCAAGTGGACTATGTAGCAGTGTCGCCAGTGCAAATTGTTTCGGTTGCTACGAGCTTGATTCCATTTTTGGAACATGACGATGCTAACCGCGCCCTAATGGGATCGAACATGCAGCGGCAAGCCGTACCTCTACTGAAGCCAGAGCGTCCCTTAGTAGGAACTGGTTTAGAAGCTCAAGCAGCGCGAGATTCAGGAATGGTGGTGGTTAGCCGTACTGATGGCGAAGTGTCGTATGTAGATGCG
>JBGTCQ010000073.1:0-3884 GCA_041748755.1 Chroococcidiopsidaceae cyanobacterium
AGTGAAATCGTTCGCTCTTGAACCTGCGCTCTAGGGTGGGAGGGTTTAGATATCGTTGTTGCGCTTGGGGTTCTGGACTCTTGGGCGGCAGTTGGCTGTGTGATTTGCTTTTAGACCGAAACTTCTGTTTAGGCTTTGAAGGGCGAAAGAACCCCAAACCCCAAGCTAGTAGAATAACGTTACTAACTATAACTAAGAAAGTAATAATTTCCATTTTTAACTATCATTGGGATTTAGCACAGGGTTATAGCTGAATGACACTAAGTTAAGGTGAAATCGTTAAATGATAAGAGCTGGAGAAAATGAATAGCTTCGAGAATGAGAGAGTTCAGGAATCAGGAAAACCTCCAGTTCCCAGCTATGCGATCGCTACTTCATGGCTCTCATATTTTCAGAGTGCTAAAACACTTGAAAATATGACATTTGTGCTTATCTTAGTGCCATTCAGTTATAGCTTCTTTAGCTTTATCCACTCAACAATATCTGTTGCTAAAACTTCTTAACTTTCAATTAGTGCTTCTAATTCACTTAAAATTACCTCTAGACGATCACGCTTCTGGGGATCTTCCCATACTTTCGTCTTTTTCATTTGTTGGGTAGCTGCCTGCATCCGAATGAAGGGAGAAGTGTCTTGAGGCTCGGCAGCTGTTGCTTTTGAAAACTTCATCTTAATTTGTGCAACCAGTTTCCGAGTATCAGGTACAGTTAAATCCTGCTCCAATACTTGCTGTATGGCTGCAATCCGCTCTTTTGTTGCCCGAAGCTCTGAAATGTGCAACTGCTTTGCCGATAAAGCTGCTAGCGCTAGTGCATGAGCGCCCTTAAGCCCCTGTTTCCTAATTGCTGTTTTTAATTCAAGAGGTAGAAATAACATCGGCAACAGGTTTGCTTTCACCGAGCCAGGATTTAGCCCTAGATCCAGTAGTACCAGAAGTAAATCATATTCTTGGTTGCGAACTCCCAAGCCATCTAACCCTTGCTGCTGTTCTTCAGTTGTGGTAGATACTAGGCTAACTAATTGCTTGTTTTTGCCATCACGTTCAATCCGTTTTAACACAGTGCCTAAAACAGTGGGAATCTCCTCAACTGTTAATCCAGTATTTTTAATAATTTCCTGAACGATTGCCTCTGCTTTATCTAAGGGATTGAGATCCTCAAAATGGAGAAATGTCAGCAACGAGTCGTGGTTAAGGTCTTTAGGCACGGGAACAATTACAGCGCGAATTGTTTCCCAACCTAGTAGTTTAGCGGCTTCCCAACGCAGTTGTCCATCTAGCAATATGTAGCGATCCCTATCCTGTGGAATTAAAATTACTGGGGCAATTTGCCCGTGTTTTTCTAAAGAACGAACTTTGGCACGAATCGCAGATTGAGTAATTGTCTGCCTGGGTTGCTGCGGATTAGGATCGATTAGTTCCAACTTTATTTGGTTTTCGCCTAACTGCTGAAGCTGTTCGCGCAAATTTTTGACTTGTGCTTCTAGTTCAGGAGAGTGAGCAGTCCTAAGCCTATTGATTTCTGCCTGCTGCTCCTCAATTTTTTGCTCTAGGCTAGTTTTCTGTATAGCACCACTAAAGCGATCACCGATTTTTGGCAGTGCCATAATTATTTTTTGTTTCTCCGCTTAATCAAACTACTTAAGTCATCAGCGATCATCTTAAAATCATTGCAAGCACCATGAGACGGACGATATTTTTGCAATGGTAAGCCATTAGCAGAAGCATTTTTGAACTCACTGGAATCCCGAACTTTAGGGTAGACCTTGATTTGAAGCTCCTTGGCAATTGCTGGTAGCTGCTGCAAGTACGTTTTATGAATAGCGCGTCTCTCATCGTACATACTGGGTACAAATCCCAAAATCGGTGGACGAGGATCAATCTGCAATTCCTCAGCCGTAGTTATACACCATTCCACCAATTCAGCAGAGCCAGCGATACTTTTCATCTCCAGTTGAACTGGGACTAAAATGTGGGTACTAGCAGCTAGCGCATTCACGTTGAGCATACCTAGAGTAGCGGGACAATCCAAAATTATGAGGTCATGAAGCAAAGGGTAAGATTTTAACCGATCTCCCAACACATACTCTCCCCGTTTGCGAATTACTAGCTCATTAGCGATTTCAGCCAAGTAAGGATGACCTTGACAAACTTCAATTTTCGGATTTCCCCAACAAGATACTAAAGGATAATCACCTTTAAAATCTTTTGAGAACACCCGTGCAACAGTATTTGGTGGCTCAGATGATGGAAGTCCGCAAAATATGTCTAGGGATCTTTGGGGATCTAGATCCAGAAGTGCAACTGAAAAGTTGCGGCGACCCATTTCGTAGGCGATGTGTACTCCCAGCGTTGTTTTTCCCACACCACCTGCATTCGCCAAAATCGAGAGGATAAGCGGCATAAAATTCAGTTGATTTAGCCTTACCCAGTGTCGGATTTTAATATACGACACTGTTGAATGAGATAACCTGCTGATGTCGAATTTTAATATACGACACTTTGATTAATAACGCTACTTCTTATTTACATCTAGCGTATATGCTCCCAGCTTACCTGTAGCACTTTGCCATCTCCCTTTGTTAGCACCGCTCCACAGCGTCTTGCCAACTTTCGTTTTTGCTTGAGTAAAAGCCTCTCCTTCCAATTCCCCATACAACGTCCGCGCTACTATCTCTGGGGTCAAGACTTCACCAGAGCGATCGCGCACCACAGTTTCAACTGCCTCAGTAAAGTTCATACTTCGGTAACGCGGCAGCATTCCCTCTGTTGCCTTAATGCTAGATTTGCGCCCTTGGCGTTTGTTGCCTTCTGGTTTTTTCGGGTCCACATCTTTTTTAACCAACTTCAGGTCAACAGTATAGTACCCAGGAGAGTCAGGTACTCTCTGCCACAAGCCTTTTGCCACACCTTTCTTGAGTGTGTCATTCATCCTGGGTTTTTCTGCTTTAATATCTTTTGGCTCAAGTTCACCATATAATCCGTGAATTATGTGATCAAGGTGCAACACACTACCCTCGTTCTCCTGTAACAGCTTCTCGACTGCCTCAGATTTCTTCAGGTGTTCGTACTGTGGGAGCAGGGGTGTTTTCAGTTGTGGGGCGTAACGCGATGTAAGCTCAGGTGGATTGTCCTTTTGGGAGCGCTCTGGAAAATCTTCAACATCGGGCGACTCTATTGGCGGACCCGGTTTCGACTGCTGTTCCACCTGACTGGAACCTGTTGGTATCTGCTGCTCTAATGCTTCTGGTAATTCTAGTTCTTGAAGTGCGGCTTTTTCTTCATCTTGCTCCCTTTGATTAACAGTTGGGATTCTTTGCTGGTCTGATTCATCTATCGGTTGTGGCTTCTTCGTCACCTCCAGGTCTTGCTGCGGCAATTGGTCACTCTCATCAGCGATGTAGCTTGCACCCACGCCAACGGCGATCACCCCATCCTGAGCCCCTTGACTAACATCTGAGGATATTTGCTGTTTTGATGCCGCCACTGTTTCCGGTTTTTGAACTAACTCTGGCTCTTGCTGTGGTAATTCTTCACTGTTGTCAGTGATCGCCCCCAAGAGTGCTTGCTGTTCTAAAGTTGTTGCCTGGATAGAAATAGGCTGCTGTTCGTTGTGCTGTAAAATTGCTTGATCTGCTAGCAACGCATTAACGTGATTCAGTTGCTCCCTGGTATGAATGGCTTTTTGTTGGTGTTCAGAGTGTAGGGATTGGTAATGTGAGCGCAGTTGTAGCAGGCTATCGACAACCTGCTGGTTTTCACTAAACTGGTCTACCAACAGAGCATTAACGTGGTTCAGTTGCTCAGTTGCATGAGTTGAGGAGCGCTCGTAATCTTCGTTGAGCAATTGGTAGTGCGATCGCAGTTCGATGAGGTTTTCAATAAATT
>JBGTCQ010000074.1:0-7930 GCA_041748755.1 Chroococcidiopsidaceae cyanobacterium
GTAATGACTGTTGAAGAAGCATTAGAAGTTATTCAGAAGGTGTTAGACCAAGGAAGCTTAAATAAAATTCAGGACATAGTGTTTCAGGAATGTTGGAAACGACAGTCTTACCAGGAGATCGCCACAAGCTATGGTTACGAAGTTGGTTATGTAAGGGACGTTGGTTACAGGCTATGGCAGTTACTCTCAAAGACATTTGGGAAGAAGATTACCAAAAATAACCTCCACCTAGTTTTGAAGCAGCACTACGTTGCAATGCAGGAGGCTGAGCGAACAGGGAGTATCTTTATAAAAGAACGGCGGAAGGCACAATTTCTTGAGCTTAACCTGTTAACTGCTAAAAGTAGTAAAGCTAATCAGCGCCAAGATTGGGGAGATGCTATTGATGTGTCTAGTTTCTCGGGACGCGCAGTAGAGCTTACCACTTTGAAGCAATGGGTTGTGCAGGATCGCTGCCGCTTAATAGCGCTATTCGGCATGGTCGGGATAGGCAAAACTACTCTGGCTGTACGCAGTGCAGAACAGCTTCAAGATGAGTTTAAATATGTGTTCTGGCGATCGCTCCGCAATGCTCCACCTATTAAAGACCTTCTAACAGAGCTAATTCTATTCCTCTTTGAGTGGCAAGAATCAAATCTACCAGAAACTTTAGAAAATCAAATCTCGTGGTTGATGGAGCATCTACGCCGACATCGCTGTCTGTTGGTTTTGGACAATGCAGAATCGCTCTTTCGCACTAACGAACGAGCTGGACGCTATCGATCTGGCTATGAGGCATATGGTCAACTAATACGACGGTTAGGAGATGAGCGCCATCAAAGTTGCGTAATATTAACCAGTCGGGAGAAGCCAGTCGGGTTTAAGGCTAAAGAAGGCAAAACCTTACCCGTGCGATCGCTCCATCTGAGTGGTTTGCAGCTAGTGGTAGCACAGGAAATCCTCAAAGCTAAAGGTCTAGTTGAGACAGCGGATGAATTCAGGAAACTTATTGAGTATTGCGCTGGCAATCCACTAGCTTTGAAGATCACAGCAACAACGATTCAGGATTTATTTGATGGGGATATCAATAGATTCTTGGAGCATGACACAGTAGTTTTCGGCGATATGTGGGAGGTTTTAGACCAGCAGTTTAATCGCCTATCAGCTTTAGAGAAGCAAGTAATGTCCTTGCTAGCGAACAATCGGAAGTGGATTACACTAGCAGAATTGCAAGAGTGTATTGTACCAACAGTTTCCCGTCGAGATTTGCTAGAAGCTCTGGAGTCTTTACAACAGCGATCTGTAATTGAGAGAAATTTAACCAGTTTTACCCAGCAGCCTATAATCATGAACTACATGACTCAACGGGAGTTTCTTAAGGGAAAAACTTTCTAATATGAGACGGTAGTTTTTATTTAATTCTATCGACAGGTTTAGAATAGTACCTCGCGCTCCTAAGTACACTCCCCAAAAGAGTAAACCTGAATTCCTAGAATTAAGTCTGAAAGAACTTCTTGCTTTTACATACAGCCACCCACTCTTGCTCTCAGGACGACCAAGACTTTTCTATGACTTTTTTATGACTTTTTTATGATGTTTGCCTCTTGTAGAATATAATACAAGGGCATAAAATTTACGAGTAGCCACAAAACTGCAATGATTCAGTTCATACTAAACTAGTATTAATAATTATTCAGGTGAGATGACAATACACATTAGCAAGAAGGTAGTGCGTTTTTAAGTGTGAGTTAAGAATTATAACGGTTCGCACTTGAGTACACCTTAGACACAACCTCACAGTAGTTGAATCTTGAAGCTGTACTTGATTGGAATGAAGACTGCTAGAGGCAGTTGAAGACTTTAGATAAGACGGTTTTGTAACATACTTAACACTTAATTGTAATATAATCCGTTATAACGCGACCCCATATACTCTACTATTTTAGAACCTATGGAAACACCAGAAAATATCCAATTTTATAATTATTGGTGTATTCTTAGGCGACGTTGGCTTCCTGCCTTAGCTACTTTTAGCGCTATAGTTGGGCTGACATATTTATACACGTCCTCAAAAATACAAACTTATAGCGCCCAAGGACAAATTCTTTTCAAGCAGGACAAAACTTCTTCCCTAATTGGGTTAGATTCAAATGAACAGGCAGCATCACAAAGCAATACCTCTTTAAGTACAGAGGCAAGGCTTATTCATTCTGCTCCTATTTTGCAAAAGGCTTTGGATGCAGTAAATAAAAACAATCCCCAAGGAGCACCTCTAAGCGTTGGAGATTTACAGGAAGGATTAGAGGTTGTAAATATAGAAGGAACCGATATTCTTGAGATTACTTACAGAAGCAACGATCCTAAAATAGCTGCTTCAATAGTTAACCAATTAATGAATGTTTATGTCAATAAAAATTTATTAAGTAACCGCGCGGCGGCAATTTCAGCTGGTGATTTTATCATTACTCAATTGCCTAAAGTTAAAGCAAATGTCTATCGTGCAGACGCGGCTGTGCGTAAATTTAAGGAAAAATATAAGATTACCGATCTAGATCAGACACAAGAGTCATCTGCAGGAAATATTGAGAGAACAGGCTCCCAAATTGATATTATTGAGGCGCAACTTTCAGATTTAAATTCTCGCTCTAAAGGTATAGAGCAGAAATTGGGAATGAATCCCCAGCAAGCCATGGTTACGGGTTTGGTGAGTCAATCTCCTGCGGTACAGGGAGTGCTTACAGAACTTCAAGAAGTACAACGCAAATTAGCAGGTGCGCGATCGCTTTACAAAGAAGACCACCCAATTATTGCTCAAATCAAAGATAAAGAAGCTCAGTTACAGAGCTTGCTAAACTCTGAAGCTACCCAGGTTTCACAAGATCAAAAGACAAGCCCTAACAGCAGCTTACAGGCTGGAGACATTCAACAGGATCTTATAGCTGACTTGACTAAGTTAGAGGTAGATCGTTTAGGTTTAGTTACCCAGAAAGCTACTTTATCTAAGCAGCAAGCCTTCTACCAACAAAAAGCAGCTATCTTACCTCAATTGCAACAGCAACAGCGAGAGCTAGAGCGAGAGATGTCAGCAGCCCAATCTACTTATGAAACACTTTTAAAAAGCCTTCAGGAAATTAAGGTTAAAGAGAATCGGATAGTAGGAAACGTTCAAATTATTGAATATGCTGGGATTCCATTAGTACCAACTAATGCTAGTAGTACATCAGCACTGCTTGCAGGAAGTCTGGCAGGAATTTTAGTTGCTGGAGCTATTGTCTATCTTTTAGAGTTAACTGATAAAAAGATTAAAACAGTTAAAGAAGCTCGTGAACTTTTCGAGTATCGGTTACTTGGGACAATTCCTATTTTTAACAAAACAGTAGAAACTGGGATAAGGGCGCTTCCTGTTATTGAAAACCCCCGTGCATCTGTTAGTGAAAGTTATCGGATGCTCCAGGCTAACCTAGAGTTTTCATCAGATAAAGTTTTGAAAGTTATTGTAGTAACAAGTTCTGTACCTAATGAGGGTAAATCAACCACTTGTGCTAATTTAGCTGCGGTAATGGCTCAGTTGGGGTATAGAGTATTAATTATTGATGCCGACTTTCGCCATCCCTCACAACATCTTATTTGGCAAATTTCTGATGAAGTGGGCTTGATGAGTGTTATTGCCGAAAAAATTAATTTTAGTGAAAGTGTTATCCAAACAGTTAGGAATAATCTTGATGTTATTACTGCTGGGGGTCCTCATGCCAACCAAAATATTTTAATTGACTCTAGGAGGATGACATCCTTGATTAAGCAATGCCCAAAGCAGTATGATTATGTAATTATTGATACACCTCCTTTAGCGATCGCTGCCGATGCAAATATTTTAGGTAAGGTTGCTGATGGAGTGATACTCGTGACTAGACCTGGTGTAGCAGATGCTATCAACTCTAAGGTTGTTAAAGAACAGCTAGATCAGTCGGGTCAAAATATTTTGGGCATTGTTGTTAATGGTGTTCTTCCTGATAACGAACCTCACAGCTATTATTACGCGAGAGGTGGCTCTGAAAAATCAGGTTCTAAGAAGCACAATGTCAGTGGAAAAAAACTGCTACACAAGTTGAAATTATTTAACCGTTCTTGAACCTGTCAAATAGTAAAGTAATGTAAATCATGGAGTTTAGATAATGAGTTTCAAAACTATTGGAATAAGTGCAGCCCTTGCTACCATGGTGGTTCCAGGGCTAATGTTAGCTAACCAGAAATTTACAATAGCAGGACTAGATGATTCTAAATCTGGTGAACAGGTTAACCAAAACGTTTCTCCCTCAAATAATCAACTCCTAGCACAGAAGAATGAAAAGCAAGGAAAAGATAGGGACAAGAAAGTTCCTACCCCTGCTCTACTACCAGGGTTAGTTGCTTTAGGCGTGGGTGTCCTACGCAAGCGTAAAGCTGATGAGGTTGAGGGTGCTGACTCAACAGAAAAGGTTTGAACCTGTTGCTTGTTGTGGAATTTTGCTCCTGAAGCCGTTCACTGAGCAAAATATTCATAATTTTGCCTTAGCTTGTTCGATAAACTAACACCAATACGGAGTTTAAGTCATGAAAATCAAAGCTATTTGTATAAGCATAGCCCTCACTACTGCTATGCTTTCGGGATTAACACTGGGTTACCCAGAATTAGTCGTAGCACAAGCTCAAACGACAATAAACAAGAACAAGAAACCAAGACCAAGACCAAAACCTAAAGTTCCTACCCCTGCTCTACTACCAGGGTTAGTTGCTTTAGGCGTGGGTGTCCTACGCAAGCGTAAAGCTGAGGAAGCTAAAGTTAACAAATGAAGGTTTTCTAGATAGGTTCGTGCGGTTACAAGTTAAAAGGACAGCTAATTACCATAGTTAAATCCTAATTTAAGAGCTGTCCTTTTCATTCATTTCTTAGCTGACTTTTACCTAATCAAGCTATATGAGTTTAATACCGTCGCGTAAAATAAGAACTGCTCACAATCTAATTGTTATGTGTGGTCTTTCGGTAGGTTTGTGGTATCTATCTGATTGGCTATGGGTCCTGGTAAATTATACTTTTCAAGGTGCATCCTTTCCTTTAATTGTTGCTGCATCTGCTTATTTGGCACTGCAAGAGTTATGGCATAAGCGTAACAAACTTGCTAAGCTAATTGCTCCTGTTCAGCAGCGAAGACTAGGTGACATATTAATTTTAACTGGGGCAGTTCTTTTTCCTTTATGTCGCTTTGCATTTTGGTCACAAGCACTGCTGTGGTTACTAATCTTGGCTGGGATTGCTTTAAGTTCTTGGGGTTTGGAGTTTTTCAAAAAGTATCCGCGCCCCATATTCTTTATACTTCTGAGCGTACATCCAACGCCAGACATAATTGTAGGACAGCTATGGACAATCATTACTCCCCATAACACTCTAGAGCACTTCATGGCTTGGATGGGTAGTTTAGCACTTCAGGCTATAGGTCAATCAGCAACTGCAACGGATATTTATATCTATTTACCTACAGGGGGAGTAGAAGTAGGATGGGGATGTAGCGGCTTTAATATGGCGTTTACAATCGCTGCAACTGGTTTGTTATTAGGTTTAACTCTCAATCAAAGCTGGCTGAAAACATTGTGGTTAGTTATTTTAGGAGTGGCTCTAGCTTTTATTTTTAATGTCCCGCGAATTGTGTTGTTAACATTAGCAGCAGTCTTTTGGGGAGAAAAATCATTTGAATTCTGGCACGGCGCTTGGGGTGGACAAATCTTTTCTACACTTCTCTTTACAGCTTACTATTACCTCGTCATGAGTATTGTTAACCACCGCCCTCTTAAATCGCAGACGTAACAGAAGGAAAAAATTGAAATGCTTGGATGCCACTCTCTTGCTCTAAAGGAATTTACGAGGGTTAAGTTTTCTTGTCCAGCGTACCAATTTTGAATGCGATCGCGTGTTCCTCCAAAATCATAATTATTGTTGATGTATGAATTATCACAATCAAGCGGAATTGGTAATTGAGGCTGGTCGCACAGAGAATCAGTATTGGAAAGACTTGTGGCGCTATAGGGAGTTATTCTACTTCCTAGCATGGCGTGATATTATCGTGCGTTACAAACAAACTGCCTTCGGTGTTGCTTGGGCGCTGATTCGACCATTTTTGACAATGGTGGTTTTTACGGTCGTGTTTGGTAATCTGGCGAAATTACCCTCAGAGGGCGTACCTTATCCAATTCTGGTGTTTGCAGCAATGCTACCTTGGCAATTCTTTGCTAATGCCCTAACGGAATGCAGTAACAGCTTACTCACTAATGCCAATATGATTTCTAAAGTTTACTTTCCGCGCTTGATTGTGCCCGCCAGCACAGTAATTGTTAGCTTTGTAGATTTTATGATTTCTGGCATTATATTATTGGCACTGATGGCATGGTATAATTTTGTACCAGACTGGCGCATTCTAACGCTTCCCCTATTTATTCTAATTGCCTTTGCTGCTGTTATAGGAATGGGATTGTGGTTGGCAGCATTGAATGTGGAATACCGTGATTTCCGTTATATTGTGCCGTTTATTGTACAGTTTGGTTTGTATGTTTCGCCTGTTGGCTTTAGCAGCAATATAGTACCGCAGAAGTGGCGACTGCTTTATTCATTGAATCCAATGGTGGGAGTAATTGACGGCTTTCGGTGGGCAATTTTGGGTGGTAAATCACAACTCTACTGGCCTGGATTTATTTTATCAGTAGCATTAGTTGTCCTACTATTTATTAGTGGTATTTGGTATTTCCGCAAGATGGAACGTAGGTTTGCTGATGTCATTTAGTCAGGAGTTAAGTGGGTGTCTGAAACTATAATTCGAGTTGAAAACATAGGAAAAAAATACATTATTGGTCATCAGAGGGAAGGAATTCAATCCTATACAACTCTAAGGGATGTACTTAAGGATGGAGCAAAGTCTATTAGGGAAAATTTTCTAAAGCGTTCTAATAAAAAAATGCCCAACCCAGCTCGTGAGGAATTTTGGGCATTGAAGGATATTTCTTTTGAGATTAAGCAAGGAGATAGAGTTGGTTTTATCGGTCGCAATGGGGCAGGCAAATCAACGTTATTAAAGATTTTGAGTCGGATTACTGAACCAACCGCAGGACGTATTTCTATCAAAGGACGAGTAGCAAGTCTGTTGGAAGTAGGAACAGGCTTTCACCCAGAATTAACAGGGCGGGAAAATATTTATCTCAACGGTGCCATTCTGGGTATGAGTAAAGTAGAGATTAAAAGAAAGTTTGATGAAATTGTAGCGTTTTCAGAAGTTGAGAAGTTTTTAGATACGCCAGTTAAGCGTTATTCATCTGGAATGTATGTGCGTCTAGCTTTTGCTGTAGCTGCTCATTTAGAACCAGAAATTTTAATTATAGATGAGGTGTTGGCAGTAGGTGATATCCGATTTCAGAAAAAGTGTCTGGGGAAGATGGAAGAAGTCGGTAGAGAGGGACGAACAGTTTTATTCGTCAGTCACAACATGAGTACGGTGAGTAACTTATGTAATCGTGGTATTTTGTTGGAATCTGGTGTTTTGTATATGGATAATGATGCTGAAGAAAGTATTAGAGTTTATTTGGACAGGTCTTACAATATTGCTCAGGAGTTACCTTTAGTTGAAAGACGCGATCGCCGTGGCTCGGGAAAAGTAAGAGCTGCTAGTTTTAGAGTTTTAAATGAGGAAGGCAAAGAAGAAAGCTCCTTACAATCAGGTAAAAATTATTATTTTGAAATTGGTTATTTAAATTATACTGGTTACAATTTAGATGATGTTGTTGTCAGTGTTGACTTCTTTGATGAAAAAGGTGTTCGAGTTTTGTTATTAAGAAGTAATTTTACCAATAGCAATCTTACTCTTAATTGTAATGAAGGTTACATTATTTGTGGAATAAAAAACTTACCCCTAGCCAATAGCTGTTATCGCGT